>NZ_JBJURL010000095.1:0-14029 GCF_046097905.1 Pseudarthrobacter sp. NKDBFgelt
TGCGGGGACAGGATTTGAACCTGTGACCTCTGGGTTATGAGCCCAGCGAGCTACCGAACTGCTCCACCCCGCGTCGCTGAAACAACACTACCCTAGTTTTCCGGCTTCGTTTTCCACTCGGGGTTTTCCCTTGGGTCGGCAGGAAATCCCCGGAGCTTAAACAAAAACATCCGGACACTGTTTCCAGTGTCCGGATGTTTCCATCAGTTGCGGGGACAGGATTTGAACCTGTGACCTCTGGGTTATGAGCCCAGCGAGCTACCGAACTGCTCCACCCCGCGTCGCAAGAACTACTTTACCGGTACGTGAACACCAGGCCAAATCGCGGGCGCGTGATCTCCGTCTCGCCTACGGAAACGGCACCTGGCCCCACAGGGAACAGGTGCCGTTTGCCGCCGTCGTGATCAGCTGGTGGCTGAGGGTGACGGGCTCGCTTCAGGTGCATCGGTGGCTGCCGGCGCGGGCGTGGCCTCGGGTGCGGCAACCGGGATCTTGGCTTCCGCAGCCACGGCCTTCTGGAGGGCAGCCGCGATCTTCCTCTGCGCCTCGCCGTAGGCTGCGAAGTCCCCTGCAGCAAGAGCCGACTGGCCCTCCTGAATCGCCGCATTCGCTTCATCCAGTGCGGCCTTCAGCTCTGCCTTGCCGTCAGCTCCCGCGGGCGTTCCCGGCGCGGCCGGATCTACCGGGGTTTGGCCGTTGTTGTCCGAATCGCCCGCGGCAGCCCCGGAGTCTCCTCCGAAGAGCTGCTTCAGTGCCTCATCCAGGGTGGGAGCGAATCCCACCTTGTCGCCGAAGGCCACCAGGACGCGCTGCAGTGTGGGGTACGACGTTTCGCCGGTCGACTTGAGGTAGACAGGCTGGACGTACAGGATGCCGCCGCCTACCGGAAGCGTCAGCAGGTTGCCGTTGAGCACTTCAGACGCTCCCTGGCGCAGCAGGTTGAGGGCCTGCGAAACCGTGGGATCGGAGTTGAATTTGTTTTGCGCCTGGCCGGGACCCGGCACCTGGATCTCCGGCGGGATCTGGAGCAGCCGCAACTTGCCGTAGCTCTCCGCCTTCACACCCGCCTCGTTCCCGGCATCCGAGTCAGCGGCCAGGAAGCCATAGAGCACGTTGCGTGCGTTCCCGTTGACAATCTGCGGAATGAACGACGACGTCAGCTGGAAGGCGGGCTTGTCCTGGTCCGGCATTTGGAGGGACATGTAGAACGGCGGCTGCTTGACGCCGCTGTTGGAGTCAACGGTGGGATCCGCCGGCACGCTCCAGACATCCTTGGTCTGGTAGAACGTGGACGGATCGGTCACGTGGTACTCCCCCAGGAGCTGGCGCTGGACCTTGAACAGGTCCTCCGGGTACCGGACGTGGCTCATGACATCGCCGGACATCTCCGAGAAAGGCTTGAGTGAGGCGGGGAACACCTTCTGCCACGACTTCAGCAGCGGGTCCTGGTCGTCCCAGGCGTACAGGGTGACCGAACCGTCGTACGCATCAACCGTGGCTTTCACGGAGTTCCGGATGTAATTGACGGTGCTGTTGGGCAAGGCAACCGCGCGGCCGGACGTGGTCTGGGTGTCCGCCGTGGCATCGGAAAGCCGCTCCTGCTGGGAGTACGGGTAGAACTGGCTTGTAGTGTAGCCATCCACAATCCATTTGACGCGGCCGTCAACCACCGCCGGGTAGGCATTCCCATCCACGGTCAGGTACGGGGCAACCTTTTCCACACGCTCACGGGGACTGCGGTCGTACAGGATCTGCGACTCGGGGTTGACGCCGTCCGAAAGCAGCAGGTCCGAGGACTGGAACTTGATGGAGTACAGCACGCGGTTGAAGAACGTTCCCACGTTGGGACCGCCGTTGCCTTCAAAGGTGTACTGGTTGTCCCCCTCGCCTTCCCTGCCTGACGGCCGGTCCTGCTCGCGGGCAGGGGCGCCGTCCGGCGCGCCAACGATCGAGTAGTCGGGCGAGGATTCACCGAAGTAGATCCGGGGCTCATAGGTTGAATCGTCACCCAGGACACCCGTTGACGGGATACCCGACTGCAGGAATTCCGGCTTGCCGTCCACAGTGAACTTGTTGCCCTTTGCAGCCACTACACCGTAGCCATGGGTGTACACAACGTGCTGGTTGAGCCAGCCCTGCTGGTTGGTTGCCACGTTTGCGGGGTTGAGCTCGCGGACTGCGATCACGGTGTCCTGGATCTTGCCGTCCACCTCATACCGGTCCACATTGAGGGCTTCCGGGAACTGGTAGTACGGGCGGTACTGCTCAAGCTGGGAGAACGCATCCGAAATCAGGTTCGGGTCCAGCAACCGGATGTTTGCCGTGGTCTGCGCATCCGGGGCCAGGGCCCCGGTGCTGGCCGTGTTGGTGGCGTTGTAGCGGTCCACCTGAATCTTGTCCAGGCCGTAGGCCTCACGCGTGTTGTTGATATTTCGCTGGATGTATTCCTTTTCCAGCGTCTCCTCCGAGGGGCGAACCTGGAACTGCTGGATCACCCAGGGGTAGACACCGCCGGCCAGGATGGACGTGATGACCAGCATGGCGGTTCCGATGACCGGCAGCCGCCATTTGCCGATAATGGCAGCGACAACGAACAGGATGGCAACGAGCACCGCCGCTACGGCGAGGATGGCCTTCGTGGGAATGACGGCGTTGACATCCGTGTAGAGGGCGCCGGCCCAGCGTCCGCTGTTGCTCTGCACCGCGGTGAAGCGGTCCAGCCAGAAGTTGAGGCCAAGGAGCACCAGGAAGGAGGCGCCGGTGACGGCAATATGGATCTGTGCAGCCCGGCTGGTGAAGACGCCGCGTTCCATCAAACGGATGCTGCCATAGAGATAGTGCGTCAGGATGCCCGCGATCCCGGCAATCACCACAACGCTGATCAGGAAGCCGGTCACGAAACCGAAAAACGGGAGCGACATCAGGTAGAAACTGATGTCCATACCAAATTCAGGGTCTTCTTTCCCGAAGGGCTCCTGGTTGAAGAACAGGAGGACCTTCTGCCACTGGCTGGCGGCGGCGCTGCCGGCGAAGAGTCCAAAGAGGACGGGGAGCCCGATCATGACAACGCGGCGGACAGGTTCCAGCTGCGCCTGGTACCGGTTCAGGTTGTCCCTGATTTCAGAGTCGGGCGCGTAGACCGGCCGGGCGTTGTACGCGATGCGGATCGCGAAGAACACCGCCAGGAACATGATGGCGAAACCGGCGGCAAAGATACCGATCCGGACCAGGTTCTCGGTGACGAAGACCTCGATGAACCCCAACTGCCGGTACCAGAGGACGTCGGTCCAGACGTTGGCAAAGAAGATGAAGCCCACTACCACCAGGGCAACAACGATCAGCGTGGGCGTCAACGCCCCGCGTCGTGAAGGGGGTCTGCCTGTGGACATGGTGCTGGCGGGACGGGACAAACTGGGTACCTCATAGCTGGTCGTCAGATAAATCAGAGCGTGCGTGCGGGCGACGTCCGGGACCGGTCAAACGGCCGGTTTCGTCCGTCATATTTGCCACGAGTGGCGGTGGAGCTTAGTTCCTGTTGAGTCTAGTTGCGCCCAGTCTAGTTGCCCGGGCACGCCGGAAGGCCGGACGTGTCCTGACCGTTACCCGCACGTTCGACGGCGTCGCGCGCCTCAGCCAGGGTCTCCACCCTCACTACCTGCAGCCCAACGGGGATGTGTCCTGCTACTTCCCCGCAGTTCGCGGCGGGCGCGAGGAACAACGTTGCTCCCCCGGCCCGTGCCCCCTGCAGTTTTTGTTGGATGCCACCGATGGGGCCCACGAGGCCGTCCGGGGAGATGGTGCCGGTCCCCGCGATGTGTTTGCCACCCGTCAGGTCTCCCGGTGTAACCGTGTCGATGATCCCCAGGGAGAACATCAGCCCCGCACTGGGGCCGCCGACTTTCTCAAGCGAAATCTCGACGTCGAAGGGGAAGGCGAACAGGTATTTGAGCATGACTCCGAGGATGAAGCGGCCCTCGCCGTTGTCCTTGGGGGTGATGGTCTCGGTGACGGACTGCCCGTCACGCTCCACCACCACGGAGACCGGCGCGCCGTTTCCCGCGGCCAGTTCCTCCTGGACGACGGCCAGCGAGGTGATGTCCTTGCCGTTAATGGTCTCCAGGATGTCGCCGGGCTGGATCTTCCCGTCCGAGGCTGAATTTTCGGAGAGGCCGGCTGCCTGCAGCTGCTGCCCGAAAGGAATATCCAGCTCTTTGAGGGCAGAGGCTACGGCGTTCTCCTGTGACGTGGTCATTGCCACGGAACTCTGTTCCTCGGCCTCTTCCCTGGTGGTGCCCGTGGGGTAGAGCATTTCCACGGGGTGCACGGCTTTGGAAGGGTCAACCCACGCGGAAAATGCGTCGAGGATGCTGACCGGCCCGTTGGGGCCGCCGGCCACGTAGACCGTGGTCAGGTCAAGGTTTCCCTTGGCTGGATACGTTTCCCGGCCACTGATGCTGATGACCGGGCTCCCCTGGCTTTCACCCAGGGTGTTGTACGTCGGGCCGGGCGACTCCACGACGTAAGGAACGGGAAGGGTGCCCACGGCGATTCCCAGGCCCAGCGCCGACAGTCCCGCGAGCAGCATCGCCGACACTTTCCTGTCCCGGGGAGCGCGTTCCGGGGCCAGCGCACCGCCCGTGGTGCCGTCGTCGGCCCCTTCTCCAAAGGCGGACGTGCCCGGCACGCGTGTTTCACCTGTTTCCGCAGGCAGGCCGCGGGTGAAGAGCTCAGGAGCGTGGTCCTCTGAGGGGTGGCCGCCACGGGTTGTAGTCACCCAACCAAGACTACGCGGTGCCGGTGGATGCCAGCTCTTTGCCTAGAGCGAACGACGCCGCCGTCCGGCAGACAGCCGACCACGGCCGGGGTACCGTGAAGGTTGACAGCCACACCGACGATCGGCGGGATCATGACCTCCAATCCACTCAATCCGTCCAACGGCGACGACACCCCCAAGGATCCGTTGACCGAGATGCTGCAGAACCTGATGGGCGGCAAGGGGATGGAGAATTTCGACCCCGCCGAACTGGCCAAGGCTGCGGGGCTTCCGAACGACCCCAACCTCCTGGCGCAGATGTTCTCCCAGGTGCAGGCCATGATGAGCGCCCCTTCGGAGGGGCCCGTTAACTGGCAGCTTGCCCACGACAACGCCCGCCGTGTTGCCGCGAGCGGCAGCGACCCTTCGGTAACGTCCCAGCAGTCGCGCGAGGTTGATGAGGCCCTGCGCCTGGCGGAACTGTGGCTGGACCCCGTCACGGACCTTCCCGCCACCGGCCTGATCGGCCGGGCGTGGTCCCGGGCGGAATGGGTAGAGGCCACGCTGGGCACCTGGAAGCGGCTGACAGAGCCCGTGGCCAACAGCATCGCGAATGCCCTCTCCTCGGCCATGACGGAGCAGATGCCCGAGGAAATGAAGTCCATGATGGGCGGGGCGTCCTCGATGCTCCAGAACATGGGCGGTGCCATCTTCGGCATGCAGCTGGGCCAGGCCATCGGTGCCCTCTCCGCTGATGTCGTCAGTTCCACCGACATCGGGGTCCCCCTCGCGGACCTGGAGATGGCACTGCTGCCCGCCAACGTCGCGGCGTTCGGGGAGGGCCTGTCCCTGCCCGAGAACGACATCCGGCTCTTCCTCGCAGTGCGGGAAGCCGCCCACGCGCGGCTGTTTGTCCAGGTTCCCTGGCTCCGCGGACACCTGCTGGGTGCCATCGAGGCGTACGCCCGCGGCATACACATCGACACCTCACGTATCGAGGAACTTGCACGGGACCTTGACCCCAGCAACCCGGAAGGCATCCAGGAGGCCCTGTCGCAGGGTGTCTTCATGCCGCAGCGGACGCCGGCGCAGGACCAGGCCCTTGAGAAGCTTGAGACCGCCCTGGCACTGGTCGAGGGTTGGGTGGACGAGCTCACGGCCTCGGCCACCGAGAAGCTGCTGCCGTCCGCGGGTGCGCTGCGGGAGACCGTGCGGCGCCGCCGGGCAACCGGCGGTCCGGCCGAGCACGCATTTGCCTCCCTGGTGGGCCTGGAGCTGCGGCCCCGCCGGCTGCGCGACGCCGCCACGTTGTGGGCCACCCTCAAGGAAGAGCGCGGCATCGAGGGCCGGGACGCCATCTGGCACCACCCGGACCTGCTGCCCACTGCCGAGGACCTGGACGATCCCAAGGGCTTCAGCGGGCGCCGCAAGCTGGCAGAAGCAAGTGACAGCGAAGTGGATGACGCCCTGCAGAAGCTCCTCAGTGGCGGCTTCGACTCCGCGCCGGAGGCAGAAGAAGGCACTGAGCCTGGCGCAGGAGATGGCACCGCCGAGACTGCAAAGGACGACGGCGGGCGTCCCGACGACCAGGGCAAGGACGGCCAGGAGGGCCAGGAGGGCCAGCCGAAAGGCTAGGACCCCGCCCCGGCGTTGGCTGTTGGCAGGACGGATTCAGTCAGCGTCGGGGTCGGCCATGCCGCGTCCGGTGGCAAACGAAACACCCTCAAGGAATGCCTTGGCCCGCTGCGTTTCCGGATACGCCTCGAGCAGCTGCCAGAAAGCGGCGTTGTGCGCAGCCACCAGCAGGTGGGCGAGTTCATGGAGCAGGACGTAGTCGATCACCCATTGGGGCATGGGACGCAGTTTGTCCGAGAGCCTGATGGTTCCCTCTGCCGGAGTGGCGGAACCCCATCGCGAGTTCTGGTTGCTGACCCAGCGAACCGACGTCGGTACGGCGCGTCCGCCCAGGTACTTGGCAGACAATTGGGCCGCTTGTTCTGCGAGGGCAGCGTCCGTGGCCGGCCGCCTCCTACCCGCTGCTGCCCGCCGCTCCCCCTGGCGCTGGAGTTTGGCCACCATCTTGTGCACCCATTCGGCCTCCTGGGCAGCAGTGAACCGGGCGGGTATCGCGACCACCGCAGTTCCGTTCTCCCAGAAAGCGGCTACGGTGCGGGTGCGCCGGGACGAACGCCGTACCACTACAGGCGCACCGTCCTCCGTGGTTGTGGACGAAGCAGCCGCCACCTGATGCCTCGCGGAGTGGCCAGCCATTACAGCGAGGTGCTTTCCGTCAGGACACGCAGGACGTCCTCCCCATACCGTTCCAGCTTTGCAGGTCCCACTCCTGCCAGCCGGGCGAGCTCCTCAAGCGACGCGGGGCGTGCTTCGGCAATGGCCGTCAGGGTTGCGTCAGTGAACACCACGAATGCGGGCACGTCGGCGGAGAGGGCAACCTCCCGGCGCCAGTTCCGGAGGGCGTCGAAAGTTTGTTCCTCGTAGCCGGGCGGACAGGAGTTGCACCGGCCCACTTTGCGTTCCGCGCCCGTACCGAGCATGCATCCGCAGACCCTGCACATGGCGGGAGCGGCGGCTTTCCTGCGGGTCACGGTCACCTTCCCCCGGGTGTTGGAACTGGCCACGGAGTCGGGACGCAATCCATCAAGGAACCTTGAGGGTTTGCGGTTGGCGCGGCCGCCCGGGGTCCGGGCAGTGGACCATGACAGCGAGAGGTGTTCGCGGGCGCGGGTGATTCCCACATACAGGAGCCGGCGTTCCTCGTCCACCGATTCCGGGGAGTCGGCAAAGGAAATGGGCATCAGCCCTTCACTGAGGCCCACCAGAAATACAGCGTCCCATTCCAGGCCCTTGGCGGCGTGGAGGGAGGCAAGGGTAACCCCTTGGACGGTGGGAGCGTGCTGTGCCAGGGAACGTTCCTGGAGTTCGTTGACGAAGTCGGCCAAGCTGAACTGTGTGCCCCGTACCTCGACCAGTTCATCTGCAAGGGCAACCAGCGCGGCCAGAGATTCCCAGCGTTCCCGGAGGGCGCCGCCGCTGTGCGGGGCCGAATCCGTGTAGCCGAGCGAGGAGACGATGTCCCGGACCAGCTGCCCGAGCGGTTGCGGGGAGTCCGTTTCAGCGACAGCCCGCGTGGCTGCGCGCAGCTGCAGGATGGCGTCGCGCACCTCCTTGCGGGCAAAGAACCGTTCACCGCCGCGCAACTGGTAGCCAATCCCGGCAGCGGCCAAAGCCTGTTCGTATGCCTCGGACTGGCCATTGGTGCGGAACAGGACAGCAACCTCGCTGGCGGGTGTGCCGGCGTCGAGCAGTGCCTTGATCTTTTGGGCAACCGTGGCCGCCTCAGCCTCGTCATCCGCACATTCCGTAAACTGCGGCGCCGGGCCTGCCGGCCGCTGGGCCACAAGCTGCAGGGGCGAGGCCCAGGCGGCGTCGGCCACGGGACCGCCGCTGCGCCTGCCCGCCAACAGGTCGTTCGCGAGCTTCACCACCTGCGGCGTGGAGCGGTAGTCCCGGATGAGTTTGACCACGTTGGCCTGCGGATAGCGGGCTTTGAACTCCAGCAGGTGCTTGGGGGACGCTCCGGTGAATGAATAGATGGTCTGGCTTGCGTCACCGACAACGCATAGCTCGTCACGGCCGCCCAGCCACAGTTCCAGGAGCCGCTGCTGCAAAGGGGAAACGTCCTGGTACTCGTCCACCACGAAGTGGCGGTACTGCTCACGGACGGTGGCAGCGACCTTCTCGTCCTCCTGGAGAATTCCCACTGTGATCAGCAGGACGTCCTCGAAGTCAATGACGTTGCGGTCGGTCTTGACGTCCTCGTAGGACTGGAAGACCCGGGCCACGGCGGTAAGGTCGAAGCCTCCCGGGGCTCCCCTGTCCTGCGCGTTTTCCAGGTAGTTTGCCGGCGTGAGCATGGACACCTTGGCCCACTCGATCTCCGAGGCGAGGTCGCGGATGGAGGCCCTGTCGGTGCTGAGCCGGAGCCGCCGCGCGGCCTCGGCCAGCATCTGGGCTTTGTGGTCCAGGAGGTTGGGCAGGGTGCCGCCAACAGCCTGCGGCCAAAAAAACTGTAGCTGGCGCAGCGCCGCGGCGTGGAAGGTGCGCGCCTGAACGTTGCCTGCGCCAAGGTCACGCAGCCGGCTGCGCATCTCGGCAGCAGCGCGGGCCGTGAAGGTCACGGCCAGCAGCCGCTGCGGCGAGTAGACGCCGGAATGGACGCCGTAGGCGATGCGGTGGGTGATGGCACGGGTCTTGCCCGTCCCTGCCCCGGCCAGGACGCACAGCGGGCCGTTCAGGGTGCTGGCCACCTCCCGCTGTTCCGCGTCCAGGCCTCCCAGAATGCGGTCCTCAAGGGACGCTGCCCCGTCAAAATGTTCTGTAGTCACTTCTGCTGCTCTTTGTCTCGACTACCGCGTGCTGGAGTCTGGTGGATTCGTGGTGGGTCAGGCCTCGGCCCGGTCCTGGATGCGTCCGCCATACCAGTGCTCTATCAGCGAGCGGGCAATGGAAAGCCGGCTGGAAATGGTGATATCGCCGGCGAGCACAGCCTCCTGGAGTTCCTCCCGGCTGAACCAGCGCGCCCTGGTGACCTCAACGCCGTCGGGCCTTGCCTCGGCGTCTTCGGTGACGGCGGTAAATCCAAGCATAAGGGAGGCGGGGAACGGCCACGACTGCGATCCGAGGTACTGGCATGCGGTCACCCGGACTCCCACCTCCTCGTATATCTCGCGGACCACGGCCTGTTCGAGTGACTCCCCGGGCTCCACGAAGCCGGCCAGCGTGGAGTAGTTCCTGGCGTCCAGCGGTCCGCCGCCGCCCAGCAGCAGCCGCCCGTCAGGGCCCACCACGGTGACAATGATGGCCGGGTCTGTCCGCGGGTAGTGCTCCGACGAGTCCGCAGGACACCGGCGGACCCAGCCGCCGGCCTCGACGTCGGTAGGGGTACCGCAGCGCGGGCAGTGCGTGTGCCCGGCGTGCCAGTTAGTGATGGCACTGGCCTCCACAAATAGGGCAGTGTGCGTGGCGCCCAGTCCCGCTGCGACCTCGCGGAAGCCGGCCCAGCGGGCATCGGACGGGATCCCGGCTGTACCTGGAGGAACCTGCTCCGGGAGGACATAAAGCAGGAGCCCGGTTCCAGCTGGCAGATCCGAATCCGGAAGCGCGTAGCCCAGGAAAACGACCAGTTCAGGCGCCGCCCCGGCTGCAGTGAGCTCCTGGAGCAACGGCTGTGCGGCGGCTACACACAGGCCGCCTCCCTGCACCAGGCCCTGCCGCCCGGACAGCACAACAGCCAGCGTTTCGGGACTGGCCAATTGTTCGTCCACGATCCCCGGCGCTGTCCGGACGGCCGACCCGCGGTCCACCAGCGCCGGCCTGACGGGAAGGAGGGTGTCCATGAGGTGGTTGGCAGGCAGCGTTGCCGGCTGCCCCTGGTAGACCGGTGTGACAGACTCCGCATGGCTCATATATCCACCGTACTGACTGGGGCTGACAATTGACATTTCCAGCCTGGCCCACGGTGCCCGCAGCACCCCCCCTATTTGCAGGTATCTCAAGACTCGCCGCCGCCGGACCGGTCTCCCGGCCCGCAGGCAATCTACCGTTGAAAGGTGAGAAGAAAAGCGATTGAACTGGCAGCCGTTGCAACCGCGGCAGTCCCCGGGCTGACCCCGACGGCCGTTAGCTCTGCCCCGGACGACCCCGCGGACTTCGACTCAGCGCTGCTCCTCGACTCGGAAGGGAAGCGTTGGCGGGTCAGGTCGCCGCGCCACGCCGAGGCCAGCGCCCGGCTCGAAACAGAATTCCTGGTGCTTCGTGCCTTCGCCCCGGCCATCCGCGCCGAACTGCCCTTCCTGATGCCCACAGTCGCCGGCAGCGTGCGCCTGGGAAGCCTGAGTACGTTCGTCTACTCGCATCTGGGCGGCAGCACCCGCAGCGTTGAGGAACTGACGGCCGGGCCGGATGCCCTGGCCCGGGAAATCGGCGTGGCGCTGGCAGCCATCCACGATCTGCCCCGCGCGATCGTCAGCAACGCCGACCTGCCCAGCTACACCCCCAACGAATTCCGCCAGCGCAGGCTGAACGAGCTGGACCAGGCCGCCACCACTGGAAAGATCCCCCCGTCCCTGTTGCTGCGCTGGGAGCACGCACTTGAGGACGTGTCCTTGTGGCGCTTCAATCCATCCGTGGTGCACGGGGACCTGCATGAGGACAACCTGCTCGTGGAGGGCTCCCGGGTCACCGCCGTGACCGGCTGGACGGACCTCCGCATCGGCGACCCCGCGGACGACTTTGCCTGGCTGGTGGCGTCCAACGAGCAGGACTTCGTGGACGCCGTACTGGACGCTTACACCACCGGCCGCCGCGACAAACCCGACAAGCACCTGCTTCGGCGGGCAGCGCTGTCGGCCGAATTCGCCCTGGCCCAGTACCTGGTCAAGGGCATCGCGGCCGGGGACGCCACCATGGTGGCGGAGGCGGAGGAGATGCTGGCCACCCTGGCCAGCGACATTGCAGAGCACGGCGGGCAGCCCATCAGCGTTGAGCCCCTTCCGTCCGTATCGCCTGCCACGGTCCCCGGCGCGGCTGCGCCTTCCGTGGAACCTGCCGCGGGGGCCGGAGCCGGCCCTGGCATGCGGGCTGCCGACGGCGGGGCGCCCACCACGGCGCCTCCGGTCACCGTCGTTCCGGTTCCGGCGGTCCAGCCCGCTGTGCACGTAACGCCGATTCCCGATCCGGCACCTGCAACTCCCCCTGCCCACACTGAAGGCGGCGCCGACGGCGGAAGCAGCACCGGCACGGCCACCGGCACCAAAACCGGCGCCCCTGACGCACCAGGCGGTCCGGATGACACGTCGACGGCTGCCCTCACCATTGTTGACGCCAACAAGAACTAGCCGCGGGCGCGTGTCAGCTACCTGACGTCCACGACGCGCCTTTCAGGCAGAAGTGAAGGCAGCCGCCACCATCTCCTCCAGCTGGTCAGCGGATCCGAGGTCATGCGGCCGCACAATCTCGTTGTCCGCAACGTAGAAGAACGCCGCCCGGACATCCTCCAGGGGCACGCTTTTCAGCCGCGACCACGCCAGCCGGTACACGGCCAGCTGCACCGCCCGGGTGCGCAACTGGGTTCCGGACGGCCGCCGTCCGGTCTTCCAGTCCACCAGGTCCCAGCGGCCGTCCGCATCCTGGAAGACGGCGTCGATCCGCCCACGGACCACAACCTCCCCCACTCGGGTCTCCACCGGGACCTCAACAAAGGCCGGGGAACGGTGGGCCCACGGGGAGGACCTGAAGGTGGCCACCATGGCGTCCAGATCGTAGGCCGCATCGATGTGGTCATCGGAGCCCGGTGCCTCGCCGAGGTCGAGCATGCCTGCACTCCCGAAGTACTCTTCCACCCAGGCGTGGAAAGCTGTTCCCTTCCGTGCCGACATGCCCGGTTCCCGCGGCACCGGCCTGCGGAGCCGCCAGAGCACCGCCTCCGGGTCTTCGTTGAGGTCCACAAGTGTGGATGCGGAAATATGGGTGGGAAGGTGGACCTCCTGGGCGGACGACTTCCTTGCCCGGCGTTCCAGCAGCAGTGCTGCTTCCCTCGCCCAGCCGGCAGCCGGGCCGCTGAGCTGCGGATCCGGGACCATCATGGTGTCCTGGCCGGACAAAGCATTCGCAGGCGCTCCGGCGTCCAGCAGGGGCAGGGCCCGTTCATGGTGCATGGCCTCCAGGGCAGCCACCACCCGGGCGGACGCCCGTTCCATGACATCCCTGCGGCCCCTGGCAAGGCGGAGGCGCCCACCCGTCCGGGGATCCACCGGCCCCTCCAAGGGATCGTAGGGCCAGCGGGCCACTTCCACATCGAGGGTCAGTGGGCTGGCCTCCGGCAAAGCAGCCTCCTCCACCGACCATGGGTGGATGCCTGCCTGCACCGGAAGACCTTCGCGGGCCGGTGCGGCCAATGGCTCCAGCTCTGCCAGGAACGGTGACATGTCAGCCCGCCCGGACCTCGACCCCACCCAGGCTGCGCTGGACGCCCAGAGGACGTGCTTGGCCCGGGTGTAAGCCACGTAGGCCAGGCGGCGTTCCTCCGACTCCCCGTGCGCCTGGACGGCTGCCTTGAAGTCCTTTTCCGCGTCCAGCCATCCTTTTTGGTCCGGCTGGTCCAGGTCCCACTGGGGCAGGTCCGCCCGGTCGCCGCGCAGCGGCCAGGGCAGGGCCGCGGATCCGCTGCTCCAGCGTGAGTCACGGTCACTGGGAAAGTCCTTGGCATTCAGCCCCGGAACAAAGACAACATCCCATTCCAGCCCCTTGGAGGCATGCACGGTGAGCAGCTGGACGGCCTCGCGGTTGACATCGCTCGGCGGTGCTTCCAGGCCGTTTTCTTCAGCTGATGCCGCTTCCAGCCAGGACAGGAAGGCGAGGATGTCTACGCGCTGGGAGGTGCGCAGGAAGCCGGCGGCTGCATCCTGGAAGGCGTCAAGGTTCCGGCGGGCCTGGTGGATGCTGATGCCCGGCCTTGCGGCGACCTCGATATCAAGGAGCATGGCCCTTTCCACTTCCCCCAGCAGGGTGGTGAGGTCGTCTCCCAGGTAGCCCCGGAGCTGGCGCAGCTCCGCCGAAAGCCGGAGCATCCGTCCGCGCGCGGCCGGGGTGAGGGACCTGCCGTTCGACGAAATCCACCCCTCCCGCGGCAGCCAGTCCAGGGCTTCCACCAGGCTGGCGGCGTCTGTCAGGTCGCCTTCCAGGACGGCCGGTTCGGCATCCGGCACGGTGTCATCGGCCGCTCCGGCCTGGCCGCGTCGCCGGGCGAGCTGGCTGGACCAGTCCCTCAGCGCCATCAAATCTGCCGGGCCTATCCGCCAGCGGGCACCCGCGAGCAGGCGCATCAGCGCGTCGGAGCGGCCGGGGTCGGCGAGGACGCGCAAGGTGGCCACCAGATCCACGATTTCCGGGGTATCGAGGAGGCCGCCGAGACCGACGATCTCATAGGCGATGCCGCGGGCCTCCAACTGGCGCCGGATGGGTTCCATTTGCGCACGACGCCGGCACAGCACGGCGATGGCGGGCGGAACCGGGGAACCGTCAAGCTTGAGCTCAAAGTCCGTCACACGGTATTTCAGGATGTCTTCAGCGAGCGCGGCAGCTTCGTCCACGTCGCTGGCAAACCGGCCCAGCACCACGGATCCTGCCGCCGCGTGCGGACTGGGCTGCAGCGGCGGAACTTCGGGGGCCACGGCCCCTCCCCCGCCGGCGGGGCCG
>NZ_JBJURL010000096.1:0-13451 GCF_046097905.1 Pseudarthrobacter sp. NKDBFgelt
GGCACCACGTAGGCCAGCCGGGGCTGCGCAGGCGTGGGACATGGCCGCCCTGCAGGCCGTCCTGCAGCAGCAGCGGCCCCGGCTGGCCTACGTGGTGCCCGACTTCCACAATCCGACAGGCCAGCTGATGCCCGACCTCCAGCGCCGCCACCTGGTCCGGGCAGCTGCTGCCGCGGGAACGGTTCTGGTGGTGGACGAGACGCTGCGCGAGCTTAACCTCGATGGCGTGGAGACCGCTCCCGTCGCGGCGTTCAGTCCGGCAGTGGTGACCATCGGTTCGCTCAGCAAGTCCCATTGGGGCGGGCTGCGCACCGGCTGGATCAGGGCCTCGGAGGACCTGGTCCAACGGTTTGCCGCGGCCCGGACCTCACTTGATCTCGGCGGCCCCCTCATGGAACAGCTGGCCGCAGCGCACCTGGTCCGAGCCCTGGACGAGCCGCTGCCGGCACGGATTGCCGCCCTCCGGGACAGCCGCGCTGCCCTCCTGGAACTCCTTGCCGGCCACCTGCCGGAGTGGGAGGCGGCTTACCCCTCCGGCGGACTGTCCGCATGGTGCCGGCTGCCCGCTCCCATCAGCACTGCGCTGACCGTCATCGCCCCCGACTTCGGGATCCGGCTGGCGGCAGGCCCGCGCTTCGGGATAGGCGGCGCCTTCGAGCGCTACCTCCGGGTGCCCTTCACCCTGCCGCCGGACAAGCTCGAGGCCGCGGTCCTGGCCCTGCGTTCAGCGCAGGATCGGCTCGAGGCCGCCCCGCAGCTCCGCCGGACCCTGAAGAGCGCACCAGCCGTGGCCATCGCATGACCGGCGGGAGAACATGCCCTGCCGGCCACCACGCCCCGGACTCCTACGCGTAGGCCTTTTCCAGGAAGCCGCCCCAGGCTTTGGCCGTGGCATCCGGGTCCCCGGTGCCGCTGAAATCGTGCACGGTCATCCCCACCGGAGCGCCCCAGGCGTTGCGGCCGAAGAACCGGTACATGGCGTCAGATGTGCGCAGGCCCAGGAAGTACTCGTTGGAGAAGTCCACTTCCCCCGAAAGCCGGCCCACGCCGTCGAGCTTTAAATCCACCCGGGAACCCTGCCCCGCGGAGTCCACCCCCAGCGCGTTGCGAAGCCGCGCGAAGCCGTCCGGAGACTGGGACGCTGCCGGCGCCTGGATGTCCGTGAACACCACGGGCTGCCCGTCGAAGTGCTTCAGGTACTGGCCCAGGGTGTGGAGGTAGAACTCCGTGTGGCGGCTGGCGCCGTCGTACTGCTCATCCCAGTTGTCCGCGAAGATGCCGCTGTGGACATAGTGCAGGCGGGCGCGGCCGCCGTCGAGCGGTTCCAGCACATGCTCGAGCTGGTTGAACCAGCCGTCCGGGCCCTCAATCCGGGAGACCAGGTGGGTGGGATACTCCTGGACGGTCTTGACGTCCGGCCACCCGTCCGTAGGGAACATCCACGCGGGCGTTCCGGTGGTCACAGCCTCCCAGACCCGCTCCGGCGTGCCCGGAAGTTCGGTGTCGTAGACGATGTCGAAGTTGCGGTTGTCAGTCATTGCCCTGCTCCTTGCCTGAAGGGGTTTCTGTAGGTTCTTTGGCCGGTTTGAGAACGGGGTGCAGCGCCACCACCAGCCGGTGCCGGCGCCCGCGGGGTGCGTCGCCGTCGTGGTATTTGTCCACCAGCCGGGTGACCGCCACGCCGAGCTCTTCGGCGAACGCTGCGCGGTCGGCCGCAGTCCGGAACGTGACTTCACCGTCCACCGCGAAGGTGGCAAGCTTCTGGCGGGCAGCGGCCGCGCCGGCGATCAGCTTTCCCATCTCCTGGACCATGCGGCCCGCAAGCGCCAGCAGCCAGAACGCCGAAAAATGGCTGGAAAAGCGGCCCGGATCCGGGGATACCGAGGCCAGCGCCTGGGGTGAGATCAGGTAGGACGACGCTGTGGCCTGGAGGATGCGTTCGGTCATGTTGCCTTTGCGCCGCTCCTCCACCAGCTCCACCAGGCCGTGCTTTTCCAGGGCCTTGAGGTGGTAGTTGACCTTCTGCCGCGGCAGGCCCACCCGCACCGCGAGCTGGGTTGCCGAGGCCGGCTGCACCAGTTCGCGAAGGATCCGGGTACGGATCGGGTCCAGCGACGCCTCGGCCGCGGCGGGATCCTCGATGACGGCTATCTCCAACATGCTTCAAGTATCGCTACCGACAAATTTTATTGTCAAGAACTTTTTTGTGTTCGGTGACCGGTTCGCTGGAGGCGCCGCCAGGGGCGGCAGGACCCGCCGGTAGAATGGTCCGGTGATGCAATCCCCTCTTCCCGTGCGCGACGGCGTCAACGCCACCCGGCTGCGCCTCCCCGGAGAGGGCCCCTGGGACACGGCAATGGACTACATGATGCACCGCTGGGGGCACATCGACCCGCAGGGCATTGAGGACAGGTTCGACGCCGGCGAGATCGTTGGCGAGGGCGGGGTGCCGCTGGACCGCACCACTCCCCTGCAGGACCACACGTTCATCTGGTACTACCGCAGCCTCCCGCCGGAGACGCGGATTCCGGTGGAGATCACCATCCTCCACCAGGACGAACACCTGCTGGTGGTGGACAAGCCGCACTTCCTGCCCACCACCCCCGGCGGCACCTACATCCAGGAGTCGGCGCTGGTCCGGCTGCGCAACCAACTGGAGCTGCCGGACCTGATCCCCATGCACCGGCTGGACCGCATGACGGCCGGGGTCCTGCTGTTCTCCACCAATCCCCGGACCCGCGGCAGGTACCAGGTGCTCTTCGAGAAGCGGCAGGTCCAGAAGGAATACGAGTGTGTGTCCGCCGCAGACCCCGCGGAGGGTTATCCCGCCGTCGGCTTCCCGGTGGTGGTCCGCAACCGGATGACCAAGTCGCGCAGCTACCTGCTCGCCGAGGTCATCGACGGCGAACCTAACGCGGAAACGCGGATCGAGCGGCTGGAAACGTTCGACGGCGGCGCTGCGTCGGGTGCGGCCGGCACCTCTGCCGCGACACCGGACAGTCCCCGGCGGCTGGCCCGGTACCGGCTCGAGCCGCACACCGGAAAGACGCACCAGCTGCGGGTGCACATGGCGTCGCTGGGGCTGGGCATCGTCAACGACGCCTTCTACCCGGACCTGCTGGACAAGGCTCCGGACGACTACACCCGGCCCCTCCAGCTCCTGGCCCGCGGCATCCGGTTCGTGGATCCCATGAGCTGCGAGCCCGTGGAGTACCGCAGCGGGCTGGAACTCAGCGAGGCAGGTCCGGGCCAGGCCTGATCCGCCGTCGCCCCCTGGATGGCCGGTCCGGACAGGACTATCCTGAGGGGTACCTGGGGCAAGGCAAGGAACCATCATGGACGCATTGGCCTGGATCCCGGGCGACCGCACCGCAGCCAGGGCCGCCTATGCCGCCGCGGGCCTGGGCGCAGTGGGGGTAGCCACCCTCGGCGCCATGTATGCAGTGGAAGTACCCCGCAACGGCCCCTACGTCTTCGGCACCATCAATGACGCAACAGGTGCCCTGTTCAACCTGGCGGCCATCCCCGTGATCCTGCAGGTGCACCGCCGGCTGCCGCGGACGGGTGCCTCGGAGGCCGGCAAATGGGTGGTTACCGCTTCCTGCGCCGCCGGATCAGCAAGCTCGTTCCTGCTTGTTTTCAAACAGCTCGACTTCAAGAGTTCCACAGTTGTCTCGGTTGCGGCCATGACGGTCCAGGCCGGGTGGTTCCTGCTGGCACACCGGGCGCTCCTGGCCTCCGGCGCCTACCCGCGGAACCTCGCCCGGCTTGGACAGGCCATCGGAGGCACACTGCTGGTGGCGCTGCCGGTGGCTGGCCTGACCTGGGCTGAGCAGCTTCCCCTCTGGGTCCGCTACGGCATCGGCGGGGCAGGGGTCGCGGCGGGAGCAGCCGCCTGGGTCGCCTGGCCCTACTGGTACTTCCTGGCGGGGCAGCACCTCAGCCGGTCACCGAACTCCGAACCGTAAGGGCAGGGCCGGCCGGCCGAATCTGCGGTACGTTGTGGCCATGGACTTCGGCAACGCTGAGAGCTGGGGGTCGGCGATCTATTTCTGGATCATCCCCGTGGTCCTCGGCGACGCCATTTTTCCCCTGATCCCCTCCGAGATGGTGGTGATCACCGGCGGCGCCCTGTCCGCGGACGGCCGGACCAACGTGTTCCTGGTGGGGTTCCTTGCCGCCGTGGCGTCCTGGGTCGGCGACATGGTGGTTTTCCAGCTCTTCCGGCGGCGGTTGAGCCACGTACTGGACCGCTGGGCCTGGGGCCGCAAGGTCCACCGCGGGATCCATGACGCCATTGCCAGGGCCGGCCGGTCCTCCACGTACGGGACCATCATCGGAGCCAGGTTCATCCCGGGCGGCCGCCTTGCCACCTCCGCCGCAGCCGGCATCGCCAATGTCGCCGTCCGGGGTTTCAGCCTGTGCGCAGGGATCGGGGCGGTGCTCTGGGCCTGCTGGCTGGTGGGCCTGGGCTACTTCACCGGCTCGGCCACCGGGCTGCCGTTCTGGGCCAGCTCCCTCATCGGGGTGGTGCTCGGCCTGGTGGTGGGGGCCGCCGTCGGCGTTATTGCCACGCGCCGGCGCGGCAATCCGTCAGCGGTGGAGGAACCCGGCCCGCTGGCTCCCGAAGCCTGAGCCCCCGCCTTATACCACCCGCTACACCGGCGTCCAGCGGCCGCGGCTGCGGCGCAGCACGGTCAGGGCCACGCGTTCGACGGCGTCACGCATCATGGCTGCCGAATCCCGCGCCTGCCGGTTCTCGCCGCTGTACTCGGTGGCGTCAACGAGGAAGCGCAGGGTCAGCTGCGGTACTCCCCCGGCAAGCTGCAGCTGGTGGGCCTCCACATGGTGCCGGGTCCCCAGGACTTCCACCGCGGTGTCCATGACGGCCTCGGGCGGGTTGCCCGGCCGCAGCCCGGTGATTTTCAGTCGGGTCTGGAAGGAAGGCATGCCCTCCAGCCTATCCCGGCGGCTCCCCTGTCCCCCAAGGCCCTGCAACGCTCTCTCACTTTCTGCAGGAAAACCACCAACGCTCTCGCACCCGTGATAGAGCGTTGGGGAAAAACCGGCATTAGGTGAGAGAGCGTCGGGGCTAGCCGGTGTTGCGGAGGCCTGCCGCCACGCCGTTGACGGTGATGAGCATGGCCCGCTGCAGCCGTTCGTCGATCTCCGCGCCGGTGATGCCGTCCGCTTTTTCAGCGGCTTCGGCAGCTTCCGCCCGGACACGGCGGAGCAGCTCCACCTGGAGGTAGCTGATGGGGTCCAAATACTGGTCCCGGATTTCCAGCGAGCGCTTCAGCGTGGGCTGGGCGTCCAGGAGCAGGTTCTCACCCGTCAGGTTCTGCACCTCGGCCACGGTGAGCTCGTATTCCTCGCGGATGGCCCGGAAGATGTGGTGGAGCTCTTCGGGGACCAGGGTGGAGACGTAGTAGCCGGCGATGTCCAGGTCAGTCTTGGCCAGGGTCATTTCCACGTTGGAGAGCACCGACCGGAAGAAGTTCCAGTTCTCCCACATCTCCACCAGCTGCGCGGTGTTGCCGGCCTCGCGGGCGGCCTTGAGGCCGGAGCCAACGCCGAACCAGCCGGGCACTATCTGGCGTGACTGCGTCCAGCCGAACACCCAGGGGATGGCGCGCAGCCCGCCGAGCCCCGCGCCGGAGTCCGGGCGCTTGGACGGGCGGGAGCCGATGTTCAGGGAGCCCAGCTGCTCCACCGGAGTGGAGGCCATGAAGTAGGCGGGAAGGTCCGGATGGTCGATCAGCTTGCGGTACCGCTCGAAAGCGGCGTCGGAGATGGTTTCCATGACGTGCCCGTACCGTTCCCGCTGGTCCGCCGAGGTGCGCGGATCGCGGTGCAGGGCAGAGCCCTGCAGCACGGCGGCGAGGGACAGTTCCAGGTTTTCGCGGGCGAGTTCAGGCAGAGAGTACTTGTCCGAGATGACCTCGCCCTGCTCGGTGAATTTAATTTCGCCTTCCAGAACGCCGTTGGGCTGGGCCAGGATGGCGTCGTAGGTGGGTCCGCCGCCGCGGCCCACGGATCCGCCGCGGCCGTGGAACAGGCGCACGCGCACGCCGTGCTTGGCGGCGATGTCGCGCAGCTTGCGCTGGGTCTTGTGGATCTCCCACTGGCTGGTCATCACGCCGGATTCCTTGTTGGAGTCCGAATAGCCCAGCATGACCTCCTGCACGTCGCCGCGGAGGCGCACGAGTTCCCGGTAGGACGGATCGGACAGCAGCTGGTCCACGATTTCGGCCGAGGCGCGCAGCTCCTCCACGGTCTCCAGCAGCGGCGCGAACCCGATCTTGGCGTAGGGCTTCTCCCCGAAAAGGTTCACCAGGCCGGCCTCACGGGCCAGGACGGCGGCGGCAAGCACGTCATCGGCGCCGCGGGTCATGGAGATGATGTAGGTCTCGATGACGTCAGGGCCGTAAGCGCGCAGCGCGCGGCGGATCTCACGGAAGACGTCGTACGTGCCGTCGGCGGCGCCGTCGAGCTTAATGGGGTGTCCGGACAGCGGCCGGCGGGAGGCGAGCTCGGAGCCGAGCACCTCGAGCCGCTGCCCGCGGCTGAGTTCCGCGTACCGCACGCCCGGCCCGCCCAGCCGGTCCATCAGCTGGCCGACGGCGTCGTGGTGGTGGTCCGCGTGTTCGCGGATGTCCAGGGTGGCCAGGTGGAGTCCAAAGGAGGCAATGGCGCGGCGGACCCGGGCGAGCGCGCCGTCAGCAGCCAACGACGCCGAGTGGTTCCGGAGCGAGAGTTCCACGAGCTCAAGGTCCGCAAGGAGTTCGCCGGTTCCGCTGTAGTCGCGGCCGTGCTCGTGATTGGAGTTTGCGGCCACCCGCTTGCCCGTGTTGATCAGCTTGGCTTTGACGCAGGTGAGCTTCAGCCGGTAGGGCTCCTGGGCATTGAGCTCCAGGACGCGCTTGTCCAGGCCGGGCAGTTTCTCCAGGTCCGCCTCGATGGAGTCCAGCAGCTCCTGGTCCGCGCCGGCGAGCGCGGTGGAGTTGGACAGGATGGAGATCAGTTCATCGATCATTCCGATGCTGATCCGGACAGCATGCTGGTTCTGGATCTGCAGGATCTCGCGGGTGACTGCCGCGGTGACGTTGGGGTTGCCGTCGCGGTCGCCGCCGATCCAGGAGCCGAAGCGGATGGGCGCTTCCTGCGAGGCAAGGGTCACGCCGTGCTCGCCGAGCAGTTCAGAGAGTTCGGTGAGCATCTCCGGCATGGCGTCCGTCAGGATGCTGCTGAGGTAATAGATGGCGTTGCGGGCCTCGTCCACCGGCGTGGGCCGGACCTGGCGGAGTTCGTCGGTCTGCCACATCTGGTCGATGATCTCGGCCAGCTGGCGGTCCTGGCGGCGCCGGGCTGTGGTGCCCTCGGCGCTGGGCTGGGCCAGGACGTCGGAAAGCTTGCGGATCTTGTCCAGCACCGAACGGCGCGAGGCTTCGGTGGGGTGCGCGGTGAAAATGGGGCGGACGTCCAGCCCGTTGACCACTTCCTGCAGCACGCCGGAGCCCGCCTGCTCTGCGATGTCCGCTACGGTCTTGGCCAGCCAGCCGTCTTTTTCGGCGCGGGTCCGCAGGCCGCGGACCCGGTGGACCTGTTCCGCCGCGTTGGCGAGGTGGAAGTAGAAGGCGAAGGCACGGACCAGGTCGGTGGCCTGCTCGATGGGCAGTGAGCCCAGGAGTTCGCGGACCTGGGCTACGACGTCGTGTGCGCTCCACGGGCCGGTGGCATCGGCGCCGCCCCGGGCGGCTTCCTTGGATTCCTTGGTGAGGAGGCGGACCTGCTCCACCAGGTCAAGGAGTTCGGGACCGTGCTGGCGGACGAGCGATTCACCCAGCAGGGTGGACACGCGGCGGACGTCTGCCCTCAGTTCGGAGGCAAGATCGGTTTCGGGATTCGTTGCAGTGTGAGCCATGGAAACTATCTTTCGAGGGTTCGGACTTGGCTCGTACACTGCGCTGGATACTGTGAGCCACGTAACTAGCTAAAGATGCTACCCGCAGTGCGGCGCCGTGGGTGAATCCGTCTCAGATAATGTCGCGTACGGGGTAACCTACATGGCGTTTGACGTGGTCCAGCTCCTTTCGGAGCTGTTCAACTTCAGCCCGGTACGCGGTCAATTCCGCGGTGCGGCGCCGGGCAGCCCTGGCACCGGCTGCCATGGCCACCAGGGCCAGCGGCACTGAAAGCGCCAGGGCCCAGCCCGCGGCAGCAAAGAACTCCAGTGCCACCGGCAGGGCAGACCGGAAGTCAACGAACTCGTTGACGCCGTCGGCCACGCCGCCCAGCATCCCTTCCAGCGGTTCCAGGAACTGCCCCACCATGGGTGCATCGGAAAGCGGGGGCGGGCTCAGCCGGGACTGCCGGTCACCGCCCCAGCGGCCGTCCCCCAAGTGGTTCAGCACGTAGATCCCGGCGCCCGCGCTGGCGGCCATGAACACCAGCACTGCGGCCAAACCTGCAAGGTGGGGCCGCCTCGGGCGCCACAGAAGGACCGCCAGGCCGGCTGCGGCGGCGGCGATCCAGGTCAAGGCCCTCAGCCACTCGGTGCTTACTCCAGCAAGTATGTCCACGGCACCTATTCAACCGCGCGGACCACCTTGATATTGAAATTGGGTGTGCCCAGGGCGGAGTAGAGGCGCAGCCAGAGCGGAAGCAGCATCTCGGCGCCGCGGGCCGTGGTGATGTCGCCCAGGTCGATCACATCGCGGTGGCCCAGCTCCTCCAGCAAACCCCTGACCACGGTCTTTGCGTCCGGATCATCCCCTGACAGGAAGACGGAATGGTCGCCGCCGGCGAGCCGGCGCGGATCCACCATCAGTCCGGCATTCATCGTGTTAAGGGTCTTCACAACCCGCGCGCCGGGGAAGGCCCGCTGGATCCGCTCGGCGAGGCTGTCCGTGTTCACGGGGTTCAGTACCGGCGGCATGCCCTGGGAGAAATCCAGGGGGTTGGACACGTCCATCAGCACTTTGCCGGCAAGCCGTGCTGCCCCGGCCGAGCTTAGTGCCTCCAGCGCTCCAGCGCCGTTCGTGGCATTAACCACCAACTCGGCGGCCCCCGCAGCCTCGGCGAACGTTGTCAGCGGGATGTGACGGTTCGCGGCATGCCATTCGCTGAACGCAGGCGCACCCATCATGTCCGGCCCGGTCCTGGCGGACGTGGCACCCGGATCCCGGGTTCCGATGTCCGCGTCATGCCCCAGCGCGGTGAACGCACCCGCGAGGGTCCGCCCCACCATGCCTGTGCCAAGCACCGCAATCTTCATGGCCTCCTCCTGTGGAAAGCAGACAGCTTGAAAGTCGTGTGAAATGCAGGCGCGAAGGCTGTGAAGCAACCTGCCTGCTGGTTCCGAGAGTACTCCCCGGCCCGGACAAGGCAAGCGCCGGAATGAACAACGGCGCGGAGCGGTTGTAGCCGGGGCAAACCGAAACGCTCGAAAGGAACCATGGGCACCCTCCCGGCCGCCAAGGTGGAACGCTGGCAGCGCTTCCGCGACAACCGCAACAAGGCCCTCGCTGCCCCCCACGGCTGGCTCACCCTCACCTCGTTCCAGTGGCTGGAGGACTCTCCCGCCGCCGTCGAACTGGCACCCGGCCTCTGGTCAACGGATGGTACGACGGCGTCACTCACCTCAGTGCCCGCGGACGGGCTGTCCCTGGTGGAGTCAGGGGACGCTGTGCCCGGGACCATCACGGCGGCCCTTGCCGATGAGGAGTCCCTGATGTGGGTGCAGTTCGGCGGCCCCGGCGGGGACCAGGTGGTGGTGGAACTGGCCAGGCGGGCCGGGCGCTACGCGATCCGGACCCGGGACGCGGCCTCGCCGGTGCTCACCGAATTCACCGGCGTCCCCACTTACGGCTACAAACCGGAGTGGGAGGTGGCGGGCCGGTTCGAGCCGTATCCCGCGCCCGTGGATGTTCCCATCGCCACAGCCAACCCCCTGGTGGACGGCGTCCACCGGAGCGTGGGTGAGGTGGTGTTCCGGGTCCCCGGCAGCGGCCACGAGTTCCGGCTGCAGGCGGAAGGGGAGAAGCTCGGGGCGCTGACCGTCACGTTCCATGACGAAACCAACGGGGAATCCACGGATGACTGGCGGAAGCTCGCCGTGCCCCGCCCGCGGCCGGACCATTCGGTGGTCCTGGACTTCAACCGCGCCATCAACTATCCCAGCGCGTTCACCCCCTACGGCACGTGCCCCATGCCCGTGAAGAACAATTCGCTGGACGTGCGCGTGGAGGCGGGCGAGAAGCTGCCCGCGTCCGATTGAGCTGATTGGCTGAATCAGGCGATGGCTGACATTCCGGTGACGGCCCGGCCTGCGATCAGGGTGTTGATTTCGAAGGACCCTTCGTACGTGTAGATCGCTTCGGCGTCGGAGAAGATCTTCGCCATCCGGTAGTCGGTGACAATGCCGTTGCCGCCCAGGATGGACCGGCCCAGGGCCACCGTCTCCCGCATCCGTGCGCTCACGTACGACTTCGCGAGTGCCACCTGGGGCATGTCCGCGGCGCCTTCATCCTGCAGCCGTGCCAGTCCGGCCATCATCCCCATGCCGGCCACGGCGTTGCCCAGCATGGTCACCAGCTGCTGCTGGATGAGCTGGAACTGGGCCAGCGGCCTGCCGAACTGATGCCGCTCCACGGCGTACCGCCGGGCGACGTCAAAGGCGGCAAGCTGCTGGCCTACGGCCTGCCACGCCACCATGATCCGTGAACCCCGCAGCAGCTCCCTGGTGTCGGCGAAACTGCTGATATTCGCGAACCGGTCGGCCTCGGCCACGTGCACATCCGCCAGGACAATGTCCGCATTCTGCACCGTCCGCAACGCGATCTTGTTTTCGATCCGGGTCCGGCTGACGCCCGGCAGGGTGGCGTCCACAATGAACCCGCGCACGGACCCGTCAGCCTCGTCGCGGGCCCACACCAGCATGTAGTCGCAGAACGTCCCGTTGCCGATCCAGCGCTTCGCGCCGTTCAGCACCCAGGTATCGCCGCCGTCGTCCGGCTCTCCGGTGGCCGACGAGATCCGCCGCGCCCGCGTCTCCATCCCGCCGGCAACGTCCGAGCCGTGGTTCGGTTCGGTGAGGGCAAACGCACCGGTGATGCGCAGGCTGGAGGCGTCGGCCAGCAGCCGCTGCTTCTGGTCCTCACTGCCGAAGTCGTACAGCGACTGAACGAACAGATCGTGGTGGACCATAAAAAACGTGGCGATCGAGGTGTCCACGCGCGTCATCTCGGCGATGACCAGGCCGGCGAACAGGTGGCTGTAGCCGCGCTCAGCGGGAGTGCTCAGCTCCAGGGCAGCCAGCTTGGGCAGGATGTGCGCCGGGAATTCGGCCTTGTTCCACCAGTCCCCCGCGTAAGGGGCGATCTCCGCCGCCAGGAATTCCCGCAGCTCGGCCAGCTTGTCCCGTTCCTTCCGGTCCAGCAGCGATTCAAAGGCGAAAAAGTCTGCGGAGGGCAGGTCCGGCATGCTGTCCGGCATCGTTTCAGGCCCGGCCGTTTGAGGCGCAGTTCTCTCAGCCCCCATCATTTCGGTCCCATCCGGATGGCCCCGTCCAGGCGGATGGTCTCTCCGTTCAGCATGGCGTTCTCCACGATGTGCGCCACGAGGGCCGCGTATTCGCCGGGTTTGCCGAGCCGGGAGGGATGCGGCACCTGTGCGCCCAGGGAATCCTGGGCGTCCTGGGGCAGCCCGGCCATCATGGGCGTTTCGAAGATGCCGGGGGCGATAGTGACCACCCGCACAAGCGAGCGCGCCAGTTCGCGTGCGATGGGCAGGGTCATGGCCGCCACGGCACCTTTGGAAGCAGCATAGGCGGGCTGGCCGATCTGCCCCTCGAAGGCGGCAACGGAGGCGGTGTTGACGATCACGCCGCGTTCCGGGCCGCCCAGTTCCGTGACGGCCGGCTCCGTCTCAACCATCGCGGCCGCCGCCAGCCGCAGGACGTTGAAGGTGCCGATCAGGTTCACCTGGATGACGCGGCTGAATGCTTCAAGGGGAAGCACGCCGTCCCGGCCAAGGACCTTTCCGGGAGTGGCGATCCCGGCGCAGTTCACCACAATGCGCAGCGGCCCCAGTCTGGCGGCGGTGCCGACGGCGGCCTGCACCTCGGCTTCGTTCGTCACGTCTGCGGGGGAAAAGACGGCGGTCCGCCCTTGAGTCCGGGACGCATTGAGCTCTTCTGCCAGGGCCGCGCCGCCGGAGGACGGGAGGTCGACCAGCACCACGGAAGCGCCGTCGCGGAACAGCCTCCGGGCAGTAGCCGCCCCCAAGCCGGAGGCTCCCCCGGTCACCAGTGCAACAGCGCCTTTGACGTCCATACATCCTCCTTGATGCGGGCCCGCGGCGGCTTAAGGCCGCCAGGTGTTAGTTAGTGAATGTTAACTGAAATACCGGTAACCCGCACCAGCGGCCGGCCGGGACCGGGCCGGGGCCGCGCGTTAGGGTGGAAAGCATGACCCGCCTGGACCCCGCCCCCGCCCGCCAGGACCCGTTCCGCTGGGACGCCAGAGCCAACCAGGCTGCACAGTCCGTAACCGCGCTCTTCGGGCGGAGGCTGTTCTTCCTGCCAGGCACCCACCTGGGGGCCGTGAAATGGCCTTCCCCCGCATGGCACAAGGACCCCAAGGGAGCGCTGGCAGGCCCCTGGCATTACTGGTGGCAGGCACATTATGTTGACTGCCTGGTTGATGCGGGACGGCGGGAACTGGCCAACGGCGCCACGCCGGCCGCCAGGTTCAACGGCCCCGGCCACCCCAGTGCCGGGCGGCTGGCATCCCGACTGGTTACCGGGATCCGCCTGCGCAACGCTTTCACCTTTGTCAACAGCTATTACGACGACATGGCCTGGCTGGCGCTCGCCACCCACCGGCTCGACACCCTCGCCGGGGAGGCACGCAGGCGCGGCCGCCGGCGCAACGCCCGCGTCCGCAGGTCCCTTACCCTGCAGTTCGAGGCCGCCTGCACGGATGACCTGAACGGCGGCGCCTTCTGGAGCAAGAAACGGGATTTCAAGAACACCCCGGCCTCGGCGCCCATAGCGCTCCACTTTGCCCGGACCGGCCACCCGCAGAAAGCCCGGGCGCTGCTGGACTGGCTGGATGCCACCCTTTTCGACCCGGACCAGGGCCTGTACCTGGACGGCGCACGGCTTGGCCCGGCCGGGGAAGTGCTGGTGGAACGCACGGTCTACACCTACAACCAGGGCCCCGTACTGGGCGCCCTTCTGGAAATGGGCGGGGAGGCAGACCTTGCCCGGGCAGCAATGGTGGTGGACGCGGTGGACCGGCTGCTCACAGTCCCATCCTCCACCGGAAAGCCACAGGCTCCTTCACCGGTGCGTACGGCCGGCGGCGCGCCATCCACCGGCGCCGTGGCCAGCAGCCCCATGACCAGCAGCGGGGGCCGGGTGCTGCGCTGCGAGGGATCGGGCGACG
>NZ_JBJURL010000097.1:0-12764 GCF_046097905.1 Pseudarthrobacter sp. NKDBFgelt
GGCCCGCCGTCGTCGTTCCTGCCGCTGCTGTCCGCGGCGGCGCGGGCGATCGCACCGAAGGCGCGGGCCATGCCCGGCAGGGTCAGGGCATACAGGGGAGTGCCGCAGCCGTCGGTGCTGAGGGCGTGGGGTTCTTCGCCGGTGAGCTCTGTGACGGTCGTGGCCACGAGCCGCTGCAGCGGGTGCGAGGGATCCAGGTAGCCCTTGACCGGCCAGCCGTTGATGGCGCAGGTGGCGGCCATGGCGGCATGCTTGCCAGAGCAGTTCTGGGTGAGCTGGGTGGAACGGCCCCCGTTGCGCAGCCACTCCTCCCGTTCGCCCGGGCCGTAGGGGAGGTCCCTGCTGTTCTCGAAATCGCTGACACTGAGTCCGTGCAGTTCCAGGATCCGCAGGGCTCCCTGGCGGTGCTTTGCGCTGCCGGAGTGGCTTGCGGCAGCCAGGGCGAGGAGCTCAGCGGGAAGTTCGAGCCCGGCCCGGACCATGGCCACGGCCTGCAGCGGCTTGAGCGAGGAGCGGGGGTAGAACGGTGCCAGCGGATCACCTGCGGTGGCCACTGTGGTGCCGTCAGCGTCCAGGGCAATGGCTGACCCGTAGTGGATGCTCTCCACCATTCCGTCGCGGGTGGCAGCGACCAGGGGTGTGTGCTGCGGGAGGGCGGCAGCACTGAGGGCAGGTGAGAGGGCAGGGGAAAGCATGGATTCCTTGGCTGGGTTGGGGCGGGGCTATTTGTTGAGGATGGAATCGAGGGCCAGGCCCACGGCCTGCAGGTGGTGGGCCATCGCAGCGCGTGCATTCTCGGCGGAGCCTGCCTCGATGGCGGCGAGGATGTCCTGGTGTTCGATGTCCGAGGCGTGCTGCCTGTCCGCCACCATGTTCAGGGTTTCGGACTGGTGGGCCAGGGCGCCGCGGATGTCCGCCACCACGCTGGCGAACACCCTGTTGCCGCTGGCCCGGGCGATGGCTGCATGGAAGCTGGAATCCAGGGCAACCCAGGATTCGGGATCGGTTTCGGTGCGCATGGCGGCCACGAGGTGGCGGAGTGTTTCCAGCTCCCCGTCACTGCGCCGCTCCGCGGCCAGGCCGGCTGCGGGAACCTCGATGTGGGGGCGGGCTTCCGTGAGGTCCCGAGCTGAGTACTGGCCGAGGGAGAGGTCATTGGCCACCTTGTCCGCCACAACGAACGTGCCTTTGCCGGTTTTGGTGACGGTCAGGCCCAGGGCCGTGCAGGAGCGGAGGGCCTCGCGGATCACCGAGCGGCTCACCCCGTACTGCTGGGAAAGCGTGGACTCGGAGCTGAGCTTGCTGCCAACGGGAACGGCACCTGACTCGATGTCCTGCCGGATCGCATTGAAGACCGCTTCGGCGGCACTGAGCCGCGCGAGGGGTGCAGGCTGTCCTGCTGTCCGGCTGTCTGACAGGTTCACGCTTTAAATATGGCAGGCGTCACACGCGGTGTCAATGCGGATCAGCGCAAAAGGGAGGTTGGCGCCGTGACGGCGCCAACCTCCCTGTCCTCCGGGTGGAGGGAAGAAGTCCTCTGCTGATGCTCCAGTGCTAGGAGCGGGGGCTCTCCACCTCGTCAATCTCAGCGCCCAGCTTGTGAAGGTCGCCGCGTTTGCGCTCCGCAAGATAGGCCTTCATCTCGCGCTTGATCACCGGCAGCAACATGTAGACGCCCAGCAGGTTGATGAATGCGCAAATGAACAGGGCAGCATCGGCGAAGTTCAGCACCTGTCCGAACGTCAGGACGGTTCCAACAACGGTGAAGAACAGGAAGACGACCTTGTAGGAAATTTCAGAGGCCTTGCTGCGGCCGAACAGGTACTCCCATGCTTTCAGGCCGTAGTAGGACCAGGTGATCAGGGTGGAGAAGGCGAACAGCGTCACAGCTACGGCCAGGACTACGGGGAACCAGGGCAGGACTGTGGCGAAGGCGTCGGACGTGAGGATGACGCCGTCGGGTGCGCCCTCGCCGGCCTGCACCTGGTCGATGCCTGCCTGCAGGCTCGGTGCACCTGCGATAACAATCGCAAGGGCGGTCATGGTGCAGATGATGACTGTGTCAACGAGGGGTTCAAACATGGCAACGAAGCCTTCACTGACAGGGCGGCGTGTCTTCACGGTTGAGTGCGCGATGGCAGCAGATCCCAATCCTGCCTCATTGGAGAACGCTGCGCGCTGGAAGCCGACAATCATGACGCCCACGAGGCCGCCGGCCATGCCCGACGGGTTGAAGGCGCCGGTAATGATGGCGTTGAACGCGGCCGGCACCTGGCCGATGTTCACGAAGATCACGAAGAGGCAGGCAAGCACGTAGACGGCTGCCATCGCCGGAACGAGTTTGCTGGTGGTGGCGCCGATGGATTTCATCCCGCCGAGGATTACGGCCGCGACCAGCGCCGCGAGGATGAGGCCAAAGATCAGGGCCGCTCCGGCGCTGCCGAGGAAACCTTCGTCACCGCCGGTGACGTTCCGCATCTGGGCGAACGTCTGGTTGGCCTGGAACATGTTTCCACCGGCCACCGCGAAAATGAGGATGGAAACGGCGAAGATTCCGGTGAGGATCTTCACTGGCCATTTGCCGAACTTATGGAAGGCGACGGGCAGGTATTTGAACGGCCCGCCCGTTACCGTGCCGTCCTCATGGATCTGGCGGTACTTGACGCCGAGCGTGCACTCAGCGAATTTCGAAGCCATGCCCAGCAGGCCGGCCAGGATCATCCAGAAGGTGGCGCCGGGTCCGCCAAGTGCCATCGCGGCACCCACACCCGCGATGTTTCCCAGGCCGACAGTGCCGGACAAGGCGGAGGTCAGTGCATGGAAGTGCGGCACTTCGCCGGGATCGTGGTGGGCGGAGTACCGTCCGCGCACCACTTCGTAGGACACCTTGAGGCCGCGGAACTGGATCAGGCCCAGGTAGATGCTGATGATGACACCGGCGGCGATGAGCCAGGCCACCACTGCCGGAAAGCTGACATCGCCAATGGTGATGGGGAAGAAGACGATCGTCGAAAATACCTCAGCGACCGGGCGGAACACCGCGTCGATCGCTTCTTCTACTGATGCGAGCCAGCCGACGTCGTCCGTCACGGCCATAGGAATTGATTGCATTGGTTCCATACTCTTTTCGTTGAGGGCCTGCGTTCTGCCCGCCTCTGTTCCACGACAGCTGTAGATGCTGCCTGACCCCCCGCACGGATGTGAGCTGCGACATATGCGACCCAACTTATGTCAACTGGGCTGAAAACTCGACCTTGGGCTTGCCGTGCTAATTTGCTATGGAACGCGCCTGCGCCGTGACGGGACTGCGCCGGAGGGCACCGGCTTTGGAGGCGCCTGGGATGTCCCTGCTGCGCCATCGGTAGGTTCGTGCCGATTCCCCACTAGTCATTGGTCCTTGGCCGTCATTACACTTGCCATAGGGGTTGAAACGGCACGATCGTACCTAGGGAGGCCCATGTCCCAGAACTTTGCAGCGGCGCTGGCGGGAGAAGTGCGCGCCCGCCGCGCAGTCCTTCGCCTGACCCAGCACGACCTCGCCCAGCTGGCCGGAGTCTCCGAGCGCTTTGTCCGCTTCGTCGAGCAGGGCAAGCCGAGCGTCCAGCTGGATTCCCTGGTCGCCGTCCTAGAAACCCTGGGCCTGGAACTGAAGGTCGCCGCCCGGACCAGCCAGGCGGCCCGCGCGGCCGGGCCGCCGGGTGAGAACAGCGCTGAACAATGAGGCACCGCATCGCGGACATCTACAAAGCGGGTGTCCTTGCAGCACGGCTCGAACGGCAGGACGGCGGTACCCGCTTCAGCTACCTGCCCGCCTACCTCCACACGGGAGGGCCCGCCGTCGCGACTTCCCTGCCGCTCAGTAAGGAACCGGTGCTGTCCGCCGCGGGGGCCGCGCCGCCCTATTTCACCGGGCTGCTGCCTGAGGGCCGCCGGCTTAATGCGCTGCGGCGCTCCATCAAGACCAGCGCCGATGACGACCTGTCCCTGCTCATCGCCGCCGGAGCGAATCCTGTGGGCGACGTGCAGATCGTGGGCCATGGGGAGCCGTTGGACCCGGATGATCATGCGGTCCGGCTCGACCCGAAAAAGCCGGTGGACTTCGACCAGCTGCTGGGGGACCCCGACCTGATTGACCCGGTGGCCCTGGCCGGCGTGCAGGACAAGCTCTCCGCCGGCATGATCTCTGTCCCCGTGACCGGTACCGGGCGGCAGTTCATCCTCAAACTCAACGCGCCCGAATTTCCGCATGTGGTGGAGAACGAGCTGGTGATGTTCCGTTACGCGGCCAAGCTCAGGATCCCGCTGAGCAAGGTCCGGTTGATCCGGGATGTTGCCGGCAGGCCCGGGTTGCTGGTTGAGCGCTTCGACCGCATTCCCAGGGCGGCGGGCCAACCGGGCGGGGTGGAGCGGCTGGCGGTCGAGGACGGGGCGCAGGTGCTGAAGCTTTATCCGGCGGACAAGTACAACGTGGGCTACGGGCAGGTCTGCCATGCGTTGGCGGACCACTGCGCTGCGCCCCTTCCTGCCCTGAGGAACCTTGCCATCCAGGGAGCCTACGCATGGCTTGCCGGCAACGGGGACCTGCACGCCAAGAACGTGTCCATGGTCCAGCAGCCTTCCGGTGAGTGGACCATCGCGCCGGTCTACGACATTCCCTCCACAGTGGTCTACGGCGACAAGACGCTTGCACTGACTATGAACGGCAAACGGACCGGCGTCTCACGCCGTCATTTCCTGGGCTGGGCCACGGAGCTCGGGCTGACTGAGCGCGCGGCCGCCCAGGTGGTAGAGATTGCCCTGAAAGCGGCGGGTCCGCTGCTGGCGGACCTGGAGTCCGGGGCCGCCTTCCGTGGCCTGGGCGGGTCCGGACAAAGGACTGACGACGACGGCGGCTCTCCCTTCCCTGACATGGTCACCAGGGCATGGGTCAAGGAGTTGAAGCACCGGCGGCGGCTGCTTGAGGGCTAAGCCGGTTCAATGGCCGGCGGCCTATCGGCCCTCGTACCACCTGAGGGCCCGCAGTGCGCGGAGGGTGTTCCACCGGCTGGGTTGCCCGTCGCCGTCCTCCAGTGTGAAGTGCACCTTGCCGGGGTGGGTGTTTTCCAGCAGCCATGAGCCTTCCGGCTGCTGCCTCGAGCGGACTGCCTCTGCGGCTTCTCCCAGCCGTTCGTCGGGTGCGCCGCCGGCGGTGCGGAAGTAGTCCAGCCCGCGGAGCACGTCGTAGAACCAGCGGGTGGGGTAGGAGAACTGCAGCCATTCGGGAATGACCTCGGCGCCCGTGCTTTTCCGCCGGTACAGCCTGCGTTCCAGCAGGTATTCTTCGCCGCGGTGCCGGGCCGCCCGTGATGCGCCGGTCCCGCCGGTGGCGTGTTCGTGCTCGAGCAGTCCTTCCAGCACGCAGATGGTGGTGTGGAACGAAGAGCGGACGGATCCCCGTTCTGCTTCGCAGTTCCATCCGCCGTCGGGAAGTTGTTCACCGACCAGCCGTTCCACTACAGCGTCGACGTTCTCTCCGAAGTAGGCGCCCAGCCCCACCACCATGCCGTTGATGCAGGGCTCTGAAATCGCGCAGCAGCAGAAGGGTGTAGGTGGTTGCGGTCCAGGGCTGGCCGTGGGGGTCGTCGTCATGGTCCGGCCAGTAGGTGCCGCCGTCCCATTGTCCGTCCGCTCCCTGCAGCGCAAGGAGGCGTGCGCTCCAGCCGCGGGTGGCTATGAGGTTCCGTTTGGCAAGCACTGCCTCGGGCGGCGCTCCGGTGAGGTCGCGCAGGACCTGCCAGCGGAGGGCTGGATCGGACTCGAGCAGCCAGGCGATGACATCCATGCCTTGGGCGGAATATTAGAGGTGCTGGATCCCTGCCCGTTGCATGGCGTCCTTGTAGATGTCCACGTTCTTGGCCAGGAGCTCTTCCTGCTTCGCTTCCGAGACGGCGAAGGCCCGCCCTCCGAGTGCGGTGGCCTTGTACACCTTGATGCCGCTGTTCTTCAGCGACTGGTGGTAGGTCTTCTCGAAGAGGGTGAGGAAAGTGGAAGCGTCGGTGCCGTGGGCGATGACCGCCGACACCCGGGAGTTGATCTTCAGGAACTGCCGGAAAGGTCGGAGGCCGTCAGTTTTCTCCTGCACGTTCAGGGCGGACGGCATATCCGCGTCGCGGACCCAGGGGTAGGCGTGCCACGGCATCACGTAGCGGGGATCAAGTTCTGCCAACTCGTAGATCTGGGTGGCGCGGCGGGCGGCTTCATCGTCGTTGTAGTGCGAGACAAAGCCGGACACGGTGCCCTTGCCGGGGCTGACCTGCAGGCTGACGATCCGGCACTCATCCTCGTCGTGCACAGGGTCGATATAAGGGACGACAGACCCTGGCTTCTTCTCCATCAGTTCATCGCAAAGCTGGGTGACCTTCGCAATGTTCGGTTCCTGTAGCAGGGCCTTTTTCTCGTCCCAATCAATCGTCACGATTTCTCCCTCAGCAGCAAGGCGTCCAGAATCAGGCGTCTTAGGCCACTCTACGCTTCCACGCTGATGGGTGGGCAGGTGAAGTTCTCTCTCCCTTCTGCTGGACTCTGCTGGAGCCGTCAGGCGTGCTGTTGAATGAGGGAATGCAGTTCACCAGAAAGGGCCTGAAAGCCGAGGGGTTCGCGGGCTTCCGTCCCATCGGGTCGCTCGAGGCCATGCGGATCCCGCAGGGTACAGGCGTCTTCGCCGTCCTGGCGCCGGAAGGGTTCCAGCCCCGCTTCCTGAAGAAGAGCACCGCGGGCGTCTTCAAGAAGAAGGACCCGTCGCTGCCCGGGCCCGCCCTCGCCGCCGAATGGGTGGACGCCGCCGTCGTCCTTTACCTGGGCAAGGCAGGTCCCGGCAGCAAGGGCAACCGCGGCCTCCGGCGGCAGGTCCAGGAGTTCCTGGACTTCGGGCAGGGCAAGCCGCCGGGGCACTGGGACGGCCGGCTGGTCTGGCAGCTCGCGGACGTGGACCAGCTGCTGATCGCCTGGAAGGAACTGCCGCCGGAACACCTCCCCAGGGCAGAAGCGGACTACCACACGGCCTTCGTTGAGGAACACGGAAGGCTCCCGTTTGCCAACCTCGTGAGGGCACGCACAAAGGCGTGAGCCCGCAGCCGGACCTACGCCAGGCCGCCGTTGTACGTAAAACGCCCGGCGACCAGCGTGGCAGCCACCGGCATCGCAGCGAACACGTCGGTCGGCGCTGCAATGGAATCCTCGTCAAGAAGTACCAGGTCGGCAGGATCACCCACGCGCACCCGCGAACGCCCCCGGCTCGAAGCCAGGAGCGCCTGCCGGCGGGTAATGGCTTCCTGGGGATGCCACGGCCCGCGCCCGTCATCGCGGGCCCGCACAGTGGCCGCCGCCATGGCAGCCCAAGGATCGAGCGGGGCCACGGGTGCATCCGAGCCCAGCAGCAGCGATGCCCCGGCGTCGAGCAGGGAACGCAATGGGAAAGCGCGGTCAGTCCGCCCGGGCCAGTTGGTCTCCGCGGCATCGCGATCGTCCAGTGCATGGACGGGCTGGACACTGGCCAGCACGCCCAACGAACCGAAACGCACCAGGTCCTCCCGGCGGACAAACTGGGCGTGCTCGATCCGCCCGCCAATCCCCGCCCGCTCAAAAGCGTCGAGGGCCACCTGGTTGGCCGCATCCCCGATCGCGTGGACGGCGGAAAGAAATCCGGTGTCCCTCGCCCGCTCCAGCAGCGCCAGGAGCTCCTCCGGCTCCACCGTCAGGAGCCCGTGCCCGCCAAAGGGGTAGGGGTCCACGCAATAGGCGGTGCGTGTGTTCAACGCCCCATCAATGAGGACCTTGAGCGGTCCCACCCGCAGCAGCCCCTTGCCGCCGTCGACCTCCTGCCCAGTCCTCATGCCAGCCGCCACGGCGCGCTCAAGGTCGGCAGGGTAAACACCAGCGTCCACGCGGAGGGCATCAAAGCCGCCGGCAATGCGCCGAAGCCACGGGTCCCGGTTCCATGTCATCTCGAAATCCACCACGCCCACCACGCCGCGGGCAGCAGCCGCCTTGGCGGCTCCGGCCACCCAGGCATCCACCACGGCGTCGGGCAGGCGGCCCAGCTCCCGGGTCAGGGCAAAGGCCGGGTCCTCGCGCAGCAGCCCGGAGGCGTCCACCTGAACCGCGTACCGCCTGGCCGCAGCGGTATTGAGCCACACGCTGTGCAGGTCGTGGCTGACCAGTGCGGTGGGCTGGCTGCCGGTTGCCTCATCCAGCAGCGCCAGGGAGGGGGCGTCCGGCCACAGGGCGTCACGGAAGCCGACGCCAACGGCGGTCACCGCCGGATCGGCGCCGGGCATCGAAGAACGTACGACGGCGGCAGCATCCTGGGCGCTGAGGGCACCGGAGAGATCAACGCGGTTCGCATGCAGCGCCCACTGGGTCATGTGGACGTGCTCGTCCCAGAGGCCCGGAATCAGGCAGCGTCCGCCGGCGTCGATGACGCGCGCCGCGCCCGGAGACTCGGCACCTGCGCCGAGCCGGCTTACGCGGCCGTCACTGATGTGCACGCTGTACAGTGCGGCGTCCCCGGGTATCCGAACGTTTGCAAGGACCAGGTCTGTCACGCCGGACCGCGGAGCCGTTCCATCTCGCGGCGGTCCTTCTTGGTGGGCCTGCCGGCGCCCCGGTCGCGCTGCGGCAGGCCAAGCGCGGGGGCGATCGGTCGCGGCGGCGTGTGGTCGGTGAAACAGTGCGAGGCCGGTTCAGCCCCGACGCGCTTATTGATCAGCCGGCGCACCTCGAGGATGCGTTCGTAGCCTGACATCCGAACGGTGACTGTGTCGCCGGTGACCAGCGTCGCGGATGCCTTGGCCGGGCTGCCGTTGAGCCGGATGTGGCCCGCCCGGCAGGCAGCGGTGGCCGCGGAGCGGGTCTTGTAGGCGCGCACAGCCCACAACCACGCGTCGACGCGGACACTGGCGGGGGAGGAAGGAAGGCTGGTCATGGCTGGCACCGAGTATAGCCCGGCCCGGTTTCCCGGCGCCGGACCTGTCGGCGGGTCCACCACCAGCCGGGACGCCCAGCTACTACCCAACCGTCACACTGATGCGCTGCACCACGTTGTTGCCCATCCCCTGGTAGTTCCAGTTCTGCTCCAGGGGCTGGGTGGCACCGGTTGCGTCCGTGGCACGGCAGGAGAGCACGTGCCCGCCCGGGTCCGCAACCCACGGCATGGTCCACTTTCGCCACGCGTACCCGCCCGCAGGCTTGTCGAGCTGGGCCGGCAGCCACGCGCCGTCGATGCCCACCTCCACCGACGTGACGGCACCCCCGCCGGACCATGCCCTGCCCTGCAGCAGCACCGGCCCGGGTTTCAGCATCCGGTTGCGGGTAAGGAAGTCCGGGATGCCCGGCGGAACCATCAGCGAACGCACCCTGATCCGCGAAACCGGCGTGCCGGCGTCGTCCGCTGAGTCCTGGTAGCGGTAGGCGACCTCCTGCTGGAAGCCCTTGAACGGGGTGGTCACCACCTCGATGGATTCGAGCCATTTAACGCTGGCCATGCCGTACCAGCCGGGCACCACCAGCCGCAGCGGGTAGCCGTGCTGGGGCGGCAGTTCGCTGCCGTTCATTGCGTAGGCAAGGACGACGTCGGGACGCAGCGCCTCATGGATCGGCAGGCTGCGCGCGTAGCGGTGGGGGACTCCGCCCTGGACGCCCTCGTCCACCCCGGTGAACACCACTTCGACGGCGTGCGGATGGACGCCCGCCTTTCCCAGGAGGTAGGCCAGCGGCACGCCGGTCCAGTGCGCGGTGCCCACGCCTTCCAGGAGCCATGGCTGGCTGATCGGCCGCGGATCCAGGAGCGACCGTCCGTTCCCGGCACACTCCAGGGTGACGGGCACGGTGATGACGGGGTCCCTGCGGAGGGCGGCCATGGTCAGCTCCATGGCCATGTCCACCGCGCCGCTGATCCGCAGGTGCCACGAGGACTCGTCAATGTCCGGGATGTCGAAGTGGGTCAGGACGTAATGCAGCCCGGGTGGAGTGACGTCCCGGCGGAGGGCCTCCAGCGGCATGGAGTGGTTGCGGGCCCCCAGCTGGAGTTCCTCGCGGGTGATCGGGCCGGTGGTGGGCCCGGCCGTGTGCGCAGCAGGGCTTTCCGCCGCTGCGGCCGGACCGGCGGACTGCTGGTTCGTGTAGGTCTGTTTCATGGTGGTGCCACTCCTGCCGGCCGGCTCGAACGTCCCCTGTCCATAGGTCTACGCCAGCCCCGCAGCCCCGTCAACGCCCCTCCCAATTGGAGTTTTTGTCCAGATATGCAGGGTTGGAGGCCCCGGAAGCCTGCGTATCTGGACAAAAACTCCGGGGGAACTTAGAGGACCGGGCGGGAGAGGAACTCGCGCAGGCTGATGGGGTCCTCGCCGGTGAGCCCATGGACATCCGGTGAAATCCCCGCCATGTCCCCCGCCGCGATGGCGGTATACGTACTTACCCACGCGTCCGCCTGCCAGGGAGGGGCGCCATAGGAGGCCCGCGAAGCGTACGCCTCCTCCACCGTCTCCGGCTGGTAGGTGACGGTGCGGCCCGTGCTCTCCGTGATGATGCCCGCCGCCTGCGCGAATGTAAGTTCCTCCGGGCCGGTCAGGTTGTAGGTGGCGCCCTTGTGGATGGCAGGGTCGCGCAGGACGGCCACCGCACACCGGGCGACGTCCTCGCGGGCCACCCCCGAGAAGGCGCCGGCACCGGCAGGTCCGCGGATCACGCCGTCCTCCCCGGCCAGGAGCGGCAGGAAGTCCAGGTAGACGTTGTCCCGCAGGAACGTGAAGTCCATGCCGGACGCCCGGATGTGCTCCTCGGTGGCGTAATGGTCCCGGGCCAGGGTGAAGGTGGCATCGGGCGCCGCGCCGTAGAAGGACGTGTACACCACATGCTGCACGCCGGCGCCTGCCGCGGCGTCGATGAAGGCGGTGTGCTGCTGCACCCGTTCCTGCGTTTCCGCGGCAGACACCATAAACAGGACTTTCACGCCGTCCAGTGCCTGCCGGGCGGCCGCGGAATCCGCGTAGCTGCACACGGCGGGCGTTGCGCCGTCCAGCTCGGGGGCACGCGCGGCATCGCGGACCAGCAGTCGCTGGGCGGAACCCAGCGCGGCAAGTTCCCGCGCCACCATCCCGCCCAGCCCGCCGGTGGACCCCGTGACGCCGAGGCCGGGGAAGTCAGGCAGTTCGGCTGCGGACGTCACCGGCCCGTCCTAGGCTTCCCGCGCAGCGGGGGACTTGGTCTGGGCAGGGTCCCGCTCCGCCAGCGATCCGATGGCGTCGTCGATCTTCTTCAGGATCTCCGGTTCAAGCTTCACGCCTGCCGCCGCAACACTGTCCGCGATCTGCTCCGGCCGCGAGGCGCCGACGATGGCCGAGGCAACGTTCGGGTTCTGCAGCACCCACGCCACGGCCAGCTGCGGCATGGACAGGCCCGCTTCCTCGGCGATGGGCTTGAGGTCCTGCACGCCGGCCAGGACGTCGTCGCGCATCCAGCGCTCGATCATCTTCGCGCCGCCCTTGTCATCCGTGGCGCGGCTGCCTTCAGGGGCAGGCTGGCCGGGCAGGTACTTGCCGCTGAGCACGCCCTGCGCCATGGGGGACCAGACAATCTGGGACACGCCTAGCTCCTCCGACGCCGGCACGACCTCGGCCTCGATCACCCGCCACAGCATGGAGTACTGAGGCTGGTTGGAGATCAGCTGGAAACCGAGCTCCCTGGACAGCTTGTGCCCCTCCCGGAGCTGGTCTGCCGTCCATTCGCTGACGCCGATGTACAGCGCCTTGCCCTGCCGGACGATGTCCGCAAACGCCTGCATGGTTTCTTCCAGCGGCGTCTCGAAGTCGTAGCGGTGGGCCTGGTAGAGGTCCACGTGGTCCGTCTGCAGCCGCCGCAGCGAGCCGTTGATGGATTCCATGATGTGCTTGCGGGACAGGCCAAGATCGTTCTTGCCCTTGGGGCCGGTGGGTCCATAGACCTTGGTGAAAATTTCCAGGGATTCGCGCCGTTCGTTTTTCAGCGCTGCGCCCAGGACCGTTTCCGCTGCCGTGTTGGCGTAGACGTCAGCTGTGTCGAACGTGCTGATGCCGGCGTCGAGCGCTGCCCGCACGCACTGGGTGGCGACGTCGTTCTCCACCTGCGAGCCGTGCGTCAGCCAGTTGCCGAACGTGATTTCCGAGACTTTGAATCCGCTGTTTCCGAGGTATCTGAATTCCATGGGTTTCACGCTAACCCAGATGGTTGCTCAGGGTAAGGGCTGTCTGCCCTTCGAAGCGGACCCTTTGGAACCCGCTTCCCTGGCTGCCTCCGCCGCGGCCCTGCTGATCTGCGCCGGGCCGGACAGGGACACCAGTGATCCGGTGTCCAGCGGAGCCAGGACGTGGGGGACCTGCGGCTTCTTGAAGGACCGGGGCAGCTCCCGCGAGGGGCGGCTGTTATCCAGAGCGGACTCCACCAGCGGGGCCACTTCCGCGACCTCTTCTGCCGGCACCTGGGGATCGGGCAAATCCCGCACTGAAACCTTGATTTCCGGCGAAGCCGCGCGCGCCTTGGCCGCCCTTGCCCGGGCGTCCGCGTCCGCAACAGCAGTGGCCCAGTCCTCCGCGAGGACCGGCGGCTCGCGGCGGGCGGCGGTCAGCGCGGGGTGGTGTTCGACGGCGGTGCGCAGCGTCGTTTTCATGTGCGCGGGCTGCACGTCGGCAGCAATCCGGTGCAGGACTGTCCGTCTGACACCCCGGATTCTTTCCCGGCTCCCGCTGAGCACA
>NZ_JBJURL010000098.1:0-12736 GCF_046097905.1 Pseudarthrobacter sp. NKDBFgelt
GGAACCGGTCACGGCCGAGTTCGCCGTCCGGGGCAATGAGGCCGTCATCGAGATGGCAGCGGCCTCGGGCCCGGACGCCCGTCCACCAGGGCACTGGCCGGGAGAAGCGCCAGGCCCGAGGCCGCTGCCATCTCGATGACGGCCTCATTGCCCCGGACGGCGAACTCGGCCGTGACCGGTTCCCCTGTTGGTCCGGCCACCACGGCGCTGCGGCGGGTGAAGCCCGAGCCGACGGCGGCGTCGAGGGTTCCCTCACCGCCGTCGGCTACGGGAATCCGGATCACGTCAAGGTTCCCGCCCGCGCCCCGCTGCAGGCCCTTTTCCAGGTGCGCACAGACTTCGGGGGCGGACAACGACCCCTTGAACTTGTCCGGGGCAATGACAATGCGCATGGCTGTCTTTCTTTCTAGGGCTTCAGCGTTTAGGCCTGCAGGGCCAGGATGGCGGTGGGGGCGTCGGCGGCGGTCTCGGCCAGTTCCTCGAACTCGTTCACGGCGTTGATTTCCACGCCCATGGAGATGTTGGTGACCTTCTCCAGGATCACTTCCACCACCACGGGAACCTGGAACTCGCCCATGAGTGCCTTGGCCTTGTCGAAGGCGGCGGCGAGGTCGTTGGGGTCCTCCACGCGCACGGCCTTGCAGCCCAGGCCCTCGGCCACCTTGAGGTGGTCCACGCCGTAGCCGTTGGTCTCAGGCGAGTTGATGTTGTCAAAGGCCAGGGACACGTTCTGTTCCATGTTGAACCCGCGCTGGGACTGGCGGATCAGGCCCAGGTAGGAGTTGTTCACCACCACGTGGATGTACGGCAGGTTGAACTGCGCACCCACGGCCAGTTCCTCGATCATGAACTGGAAGTCGTAGTCCCCGGAGAGGGCCACCACGGTCTCGTCGGGCTTGCCGCGGACCACGCCCAGGGCGGCCGGGGCGGTCCAGCCCAGCGGACCTGCCTGGCCGGCGTTGATCCACTTGCGCGGGCCGAACACGTGCAGCATCTGCGCGCCGGCGATCTGGGACAGGCCGATAGTGGACACGTAGATGGTGTCGCGGCCGAAGGACTTGTTCATCTCCTCGTACACGCGCTGCGGCTTGATGGGGATGTTCCCGAAGTGCGTCTTGCGGTGCAGGGAGGCCTTGCGGTCCTGGCACTCGGCAACCCAGGCGCTGTAGTCCGGCAGGGACCCTGCCGCCTTGCGCTCTTTGGCGAGCTCAACCAGCCCTGCCAGCGCCGCACCGGCGTCGGACGCGATGCCCAGGTCCGGGGAGAACACGCGGCCGATCTGCGTGGGCTCAATGTCGATGTGCACGAACTTGCGGCCGGCCGTGTAGGTGTCCAGCCCGCCGGTGTGGCGGTTGGCCCAGCGGTTGCCGATGCCGATCACGAAGTCGCTCTGCAGGTAGTTCTCGTTGCCGTAGCGGTGCGAGGTCTGCAGGCCCACCATGCCGGCCATGAGCTGGTGGTCGTCCGGGATGGTGCCCCAGCCCATCAGGGTGGGGATGACGGGGATGTTCAGGGTCTCGGCCAGCTCCACCAGCTGTGCGGAGGCGCCGGCGTTGATGATGCCGCCGCCGGCCACGATCAGCGGGTGCTTGGAGGCGGTGAGCATGTCCAGGGCCTTTTCCAGCTGCTTGCGGGAGGCCTTGGGCTTTTCGACGGGGAGGGGCTCGTAGGTGTCGATGTCGAACTCGATCTCGGCCAGCTGCACGTCGATGGGCAGGTCCAGCAGGACCGGTCCCGGGCGGCCGGAGCGCATCAGCTGGAAGGCCTTCTGGAAGGCGCCGGGGACCTGGCCGGGCTCCAGAATGGTCATGGCCATCTTGGTGACGGGCTTGGCGATGGACTCAATGTCCACGGCCTGGAAGTCTTCCTTGTGCAGCTTGGCCACGGGGGCCTGGCCGGTGATGCAGAGCATGGGGATGGAATCGGCCCAGGCGGCGTACAGCCCGGTGATCATGTCCGTGCCGGCGGGGCCGGAGGTGCCAATGCAGATGCCGATGTTGCCGTCCTTGGCGCGGCTGAAGCCGTCAGCCATGTGGCTGGCACCTTCAACGTGGCGGGCCAGGGTGTGGCGGATGCCGCCGTGGGCGCGCATTGCGGAATAGAAGGGGTTGATCGCGGCGCCTGGCAGGCCGAACGCCTCGATGGCGCCTTCCTTTTCCAGGATGGCAACCGCTGCATCAACGGTACGCATCTTGCTCATGGTGTGCTCCTACTTAAGTCTGTTTTTGGGTGTGCTGAAGGAGTTTTTGTCCAGATATGCAGGCTTATGGGGCTATCAAGTCCGCATATCTGGACAAAAACTTCGTGGGGTGGGGCGGGTTACTTCCGGCCGCTGAGCTGGAGGACCTGCTTGAAGAGTCCGGAGTGGTCCAGTGCGCCGTCGCCCTGGTTGACGGTGGCGGCGACGAGCTGGGCGACGACGGCGCCGAGGGGGACGGCGACGTTGGCTTCGCGGGCGGCGGAGGTGACGACGCCGAGGTCCTTGTGGTGCAGGGCCAGGCGGAAGCCGGGGTCGAAGTTGCGGTCCAGCATCTTCTGGCCCTTCTGGTCCAGGACCTTGGAGCCGGCCAGCCCGCCGCCGAGGACCTTAAGGGCGGCGTCGGTGTCCACGCCATAGGCCTCAAGGAAGGCGATGGCCTCCGCGAGGACCTCGATGTTGACGGCGACGATGAGCTGGTTGGCGGCTTTCACGGTTTGGCCGGAGCCGGAGGGGCCCACGTGGACGATGGTTTTGCCGACGGCGTTCAGCACGTCCGAGGCGGCGTCGAAGTCTTCCTTGTCGCCGCCGACCATGATGGAGAGGACGGCGTCGATGGCACCCTGCTCGCCGCCGCTGACCGGGGCGTCGAGGGGGCGGATGCCGGCTTCGCGGGCTTCATCCGACAGGCGCTTGGCGACGTCGGGGCGGATGCTGGAGGCGTCAATCCACAAGGTTCCCTGCTTGGCGTTGGCGAAGACGCCGTCCTTGCCGCCCACTACGCCCTCCACGTCGGGGGAGTCCGGCACCATGGTGATGACGACGTCGGCATCCTTGACGGCGTCCGCGATGCTCGTGGCGCCCTTGCCGCCTTCGGAGACCAGCTTGTCGATCTTGTCCTGGCTTCGATTGAAACCGGTGACGGTGTGGCCTGCCTTGACCAGGTTGATGGCCATGGGCAGGCCCATGATTCCGAGTCCGATAACTGCAACGTTGCTCATGATGGTTCTCTTTCCTGAAGTCTGTGTGGGGTTACCCAACTAGGTCGCAGTAGATGTCGTTTTGAGGGCTCTAAACGACACTTGGCGCTACTCAGTTGGGTGGGGCGGGGGATTACTGGCTGACGCGCTGGCGGATGGCCCAGCTGAAGGCCGTTTCCTGGGGCTCCTTGTACTCGAGGCCGATGTAGCCCTCGTAGCCGAGTTCGCGGCTGCGGGCGATCCACTCGCCGAGGGGGAGGGTGCCGGTGCCGGGGGCGCCGCGGCCGGGGTTGTCCGCGATCTGGATGTGGCCGAAGTCCTTGGCATGGTTTTCGATGACAGCTGCTACGTCGTCGCCGTTGACGGCGAGGTGGTAGAAGTCGGCGAGGAGCTTGATGTTGCCGACGCCGGCCGCCGCCTTCACGCGGGCGATGACCTTGAGTGCGTCTGCAGCGGTGAGGAGCGGGTACTTGGGTGCCCCGCTGACCGGTTCGAGGAGGACGGTCCCGCCGATCCGGGCGACGCCTTCGGCGGCCGCGGCCAGGTTCTTGACCGCCAGCTCGTCCTGCTCCTCGGGAGTGAACTCGTCCTGCCGGTTGCCGTAAAGAGCATTGAAGGCTTTGCAGCCCAGGCGCTCGCCGATACCGGCCACAACGTCGATGTTGTCCTTGAACTCGGAGCAGCGTCCCTTCCAGGAGACCAGTCCGCGGTCGCCGCCGGGCATGTTCCCGGCGTTGAAGTTCAGGCCGGTGAGCTGCACCCCTGCGTCCTTGATGGCGTTCTCGAATTCGGTGACCTGGGCGTCGGACGGGACGGAGCTCTCAAAGGGCCACCAGAACTCGACGGCGTCAAAGCCGGCTGCCTTGGCTGCTGCAGGGCGCTCGAGAAGGGGCAGCTCCGTGAGGAGGATGGAGCAGTTCACTGTGTACGTCATCGTAGGTCCTTCCAAGGAGGGCTTTGATCCATCTTCCCTTGCTTCAGTCTTTACAAACTTTCCGCTTTGTGGAATTTAGATTCTGCTTTATGAAAAGTGTAGGGAATGAGGGGCGGGGGAGTCAAGAGGCGCAGTTTGCCCGAGTGCGCTGCCTTAGGAGAGTCGGCAAGCAAAAGAGCCAGGGGCGGTGGCCCCTGGCTCTCTTATGTTTCTGTCTACGGAAAGTCCTGCCCTGTCAGCGGCCTCTCGTAACTTCAACGACCTCGCTCATCTCCCACTTGGTCCAGTCAGACCAGTCCCCGTTGCCCTTCTGCACACGGAAGGAGACCACGTGGTAGACCTCTTCGGCGCCCCGGCGGTCCAGGTTGCGCACCTTGTCAACGCTGTGGATGGTCCTGGCCTTGTCATCGTCCTTTTTGAATTCCTCGTAGAAGTGGGAACGGCCGAGGAGGTCGTCGGTACGCCGCGGGCCCTTCTCGTCCTCGTAGCGGAGTTGGCGGATATGGACGGTCCTCTTGCCGTCCTTCTTGCCGTCTTTGTCGTCGCATTGGACTTTGATCCTGAAGTCGACCTTGTTGCCGCGGAGGTCCTTGGGGTCCAGCGGCTTGACGGTACACCCGTGCCGGTCGTCACGCCGGTCGTCATGCCCCAGGGCTGGGCCGGCGAACGCCACGGAGCCCCCGAGCAGGCCCAGTGAGAGAAGCGGGACCAGGGCGATCCTGGCCCGGGTTGAGCGGATTCCTGTTGATGGAGTGATGGACATTTGTGCTCCTGATAAGGATGCGGTTCACAATTTTGTAAGGGTGCGATTCCCCATGCGGGCCGAGTAAGCGCGCGCCTGGCTGAGCATCGCAATCAGCATGGCGGCCGCAGCCTGCTTGTCCCATTTTCAAAGTGCGCCCTGCTAGTGGGGGCGTATCCGGCCTCATTCGATGTTGTGATCCGGTAGTTAAATCCTGCTCCTGCAATTCGAGCCGCGCTAGGGTGGTGTCTACCCTTTTTGGTTGCGCTCCCACCCGCGCCTAGTGCGTCAGGTCCTTGCCCTTCGTCTCAGGAATGGTGAACACGAATGCCGCGCTCACGGCCAGGAGCACCACCGCGTAGATGTTGAACAGCTGCGGCACGCCCATGGTGGTTCCGAGCCATTGCTGCAGGTACGGTGCGGTGCCGCCGAACACTGCCACGCAGATGGAGTAAGGCACACCCACGCCGACGGTGCGGATGGACGTCGGGAACAGTTCGGCGTAAACAGCCGGGACAATCGCGGCGCTCGCAGCTATGAAGATCAGCATCACGGACATGCCTACGGCCAGCTGCCAGGCTGCATCCTTGAGCAGCCAGGTCATGGGGAAGTGCATCGCCGCGGAACCGATGGCTCCGGACCACAGGACTTTTTTGCGCCCGATGCGGTCAGACAGCTTCCCCCAGAAGGGAAGTGCGGCGATGAAGACGATGTTGGCGATGACGGCTGCCCAGAGTGCTTCGCCGCGGTCGATCTTCAGGGCGGTGGTGGCGTAGCTGGGAGCCACGACTCCCCAGACGTAGTAGATGACTGTCAGTCCAACCGTCAGGCCGATAACCTGGAGCGCCTGCTTGCGGTGGCGGACAATCTGCGGCCAGAGCGGTGCGCGCTTTTCCGCCAGCGATTCGCCCTCGAACGCTTCGGTCTCGTGCAGCCGTGAGCGCATGATCAGCGCGTACAGCCCCATGGCCGCACCCAGCAGGAACGGGATGCGCCAGCCCCAGGCGTTCATGGCCTCCGCGGTCAGGGTCATGTTAAGGACGGCGCCCAGCAGTGTGCCGAACAGGATGCCCACGGTTCCGGAGGTGTAGATCAGGGTGGCCCAGAAGCCGCGGTGCTCCTTGGGGGCCATCTCGGACAGGTAGGTCTGCGACGACGGCAGCTCGCCGCCGTGCGCCAGGCCCTGGATTAGCCGTGCCACGAGCAGCATCAGGGACGCCCAGGCGCCGATGCTCGCGAAGGTCGGAGCGATGCCGATCATCAGGCTGCCCAGCGAGGCGAGTCCGACGGCGAGGGTCATCGAGGTCTTGCGGCCCACCCTGTCGCCGATCCAGCCGAAGAGGAAGCCGCCGAAAGGACGTGCCACAAAGCCGACGGCGAAGATCGCCAGGGTGGACAGCACCGCCGACGCCGGGTCGGCCTTGCTGAAGAGCTGGCTGGCAATGAAGGGCGTGAATGTGGCGTAAATGGCCCAGTCGTACCATTCGACGGCGTTGCCGATGCCGGTTCCGACGATGGTCTTGGTGGTGGACACGCGTCCAGTCTGCTGCTTGGTTACTGCAATGGACATGGTTACTTCCTCAGGTTCGTGGTGAAGAGGATGGGGATGGGAAGGACGACGGCGGGTCAGGCCGCCGCCAGCGCGGCAAGGCGCGAGGTGGCCAGTTCGGTGTAGAGCGCAGCTCCATCAGCCAGCACGCCGTCGTCGAACGTTGCATAAGGGGAGTGATTGAACGGTGAGGCGGCCGGATCGGCGCCCGGGGCGACGGCGCTGAGGCCAACGAACGTGCCGGGCACCTCGGCGAGTACCCGGGAAAAGTCCTCCGAACCGCTCAGGGGAGTGGCCCAGCGGGAAAGGCGGCGCTCGCCGAAAAGTCCCGAGATGACCTTCTCCGCCGTGTGCGTTTCGTCTTCGTTGGTGATGGTGAGCGGGTATTCCTCCTGATAGTCCACGTGGACCTCCACGCCATGGGCTGCCGCGATTCCCTTGAGCAGGCGGGGCACGGCCTCCATCATCCGCAGCCGGGAAGCTTCGGAGAAGGTACGGACCGTCGCCTCGATGCGGGCAGTCTCGGGGATGATGTTCCGTTTGGTGCCGGCGTGCAGCACACCCACCGAGAGCACCACCGGATCGAACATGTTGAACTGCCGGGTCACCATGACCTGCAGGGCGGTGACCATTTCGGCAGCCACTGTGACGGGATCCTTGGCAGCATGAGGAGCGGAGCCGTGGCCACCTGCGCCGAGGACGGTGACCTCCAGCCCGTCGGAGGCACTCAGCATCACGCCGGGCTTGGTGCAGAAGGTGCCGTGGGGCTCGAGCGAGGAAAACACATGCATTCCGTAAGCCGCCTGCACGCGGGTTCCGGCGGCATCAAGGACGCCTTCGCGGATCATGTAGCTGGCACCGTCGCACCCCTCTTCGCCGGGCTGGAACATCAGGACGACGTCGCCCTGCAGCAGGTGCTGCTTCTCGGCAAGGAGTGTGGCGGCTCCGGCGAGCATCGAGGTGTGCAGGTCGTGGCCGCAGGCGTGCATGGCGCCGTCGGACTGGGAAGAGAACTCCGCGCCCGTCTTCTCCTGGACGGGAAGGCCGTCCATATCGGCGCGGAGGAGAACCGCGGGCCGCTGGGCGCCGGGGTTGCCTGCCGCGGCCTTGCCCCCGCGAAGCACTGCGGTGACAGAGGTGGTTTCCTTGCCCAGGGTGATCTCGAAAGGAAGCCCGTCGAGGGCCTGGAGGACTTTCTCCTGGGTCCGCGGGAGGTGCAGCCCGATTTCGGGGTGCCGGTGAAGATCGTGGCGGAGACGGGTGAGGTCCCCCTGCAGTTCCTTGGCGTCTTCAATCACGGGCACTTTATAACTCCTGAGCTCAGCTTTTCGGGTCTGTGGACTATTCTGGAGTGGCGCAACTCACATTGCGTGAAAGCGCTCGAAGTATCCTTGCTGGAGCCGATTTTGACAGGATTCATGCTTGGGGACGGGGGAAGTGGTGGAACTCAGTGAGGAAGACCTGGCCCTCATCCAGGTGCTGCAGACCTATCCGCGTCTTGGCTGGGCGGACGCCTCCAAGGTGCTGGGGGTGCACGCCACCACTCTTGCCGCCCGCTGGGAACGGCTTACCTCAAGCGGGGCGGCGTGGGTGACGGCGCACCTGGCGGGGGATCCGAAGCAGATGCTCCTCGCCTTTGTGGCGGTGGACTGCGACATGAACCTGAGGGACAGTGTGACTGCGCAGTTGGCAGGCATCCCGGGGATCGTCACCGTGGAGGAAGCGGCAAGCAACAGGGACCTTATGCTCACCGTGATCACCAGGTCGCTGGAGGAGTTCAGCGCAACGGTGGTCGCCCAGCTGAAGAACATCGAGGGGCTCATCAAGTACCAGGCGGCCCTGTGCACACGGCTTCACACCAGCGCCGACGAGTGGCGGCTGAATATCCTGGACAAGCATCAGCTGGCATTGCTTCGGACGCTCGGCCACCAGGGCGGCCCGGACGCCCACCAGGCGGAGGCGGGGCAACTGCCGCAAAGCCACCTGGACCTGCTGCCGTTCCTGGCCCGCGACGGCAGGGCAACTGCGGCCCAGATAGCGCGGGAATTGGGGCGGCGTCCGGCAACGGTGCAGCGTCAGCTCAACCGGGTGCTGGCCAGCGGGATCCTGCTGTTCCGCTGTGAAATCGCGCAGGCCTTTTCCTCCTACCCGGTGACCTGCCAGTGGTTCGCCAACGTCCCCGCCGGACAGCACGAGGAAGCGGCCGCCGCCATCCGGACCATTAAGAATGTCCGCCTGAGTGCCTCCACCACAGGGCCCACCAACTTCGTGATCATCATGTGGCTGCAGTCCCTTGCAGACGTTATGACTGCCGAACTTGCCCTTCAGCAAAAGGTCCCGGGGATTCACCTGGTGGAAAGCGTGGTGATGCTGCGGACGGTTAAACGGGTGGGCTGGATGCTGAACGAGGACACCACGTCCAGCGGCGCGGTGGTGGTCCAGTCCGCGGCACTGCCGGCTGCGGACTGAACCACGGCGGACTGGGGCAACCCCAAATTCCCCGCGGCCGGCGCCGGCAGACTTAATAGTTCCGCATTATGAATTTATCTTTCCGGAAACATGCGGTTCCTAGCGTTGCTTGTGACCCTGCGGCATGCGTGCCGCCGTCCTCCAACGAACAGGCAACGGCATGAATGTCACCGCGCCCACGGCAGCACCTCCCGCTTCCAGGAAGCCGCTCTACAAATCCCTCTTCTTCCAGATCCTGGTGGCCGTTGTGGCCGGCATCCTGATAGGACACCTCTGGCCGGACATCGGTGCGGCCCTACGCCCCCTAGGTGACGGCTTCATCCAGCTCATCAAGATGATCATCGCGCCGCTGATCTTCCTGGTGATCGTCACCGGCATAGCCGCGGTCAGTGACGTCAAGGCTGTGGGCCGCACGGGCGTCAAGGCTTTGATCTATTTCACGGCAGCCACGCTGTTTGCGCTGGTCTTCGGCCTGGTGGTGGGGAACGTGGTCCAGCCGGGCGCGGGACTGAACATCGATCCGGCGTCGCTCTCCCAGGACGCCCTCAACGCGAAAACCGCCACCGCCCCGCCGAAGGATGCCGGCACCTTCATCCTTGGAATCATTCCCACCAGCGTGGTGGGCGCGTTTGCCAGCAACAGCCTGCTGCAGGTGCTGTGCTTCGCGGTCTTCTTCGGCGCGGCGATCGTCGTCGTCGGCCGTGAACGCTGCATGCCCGTCGTCACGCTGATGGAGACCGTGCTTGAGCTGTTCTTCAAGATCATGGGCTGGGTGATGCGGGTGGCGCCGGTGGGTGCTTTCGGCGCCATGGCATTCATCATTGGCCAGTACGGCCTCAGCTCGCTGAGCACGTATGCCCTGCTGATCGCGGCCTGCTACGGCGCGGCGATTGTGTTCATCGGGCTGCTGTTCGTTGTGGCGTGGGTTTATCCGCGGGTCCCGCTGTGGCAGTTCATGAAGTACACCCGCGAGGAATTCCTCCTCGCTTTGGGCACAGCCTCCACCGAATCCGTGCTGCCGCGCATCATGACCAAACTGACCAACGCCGGCTGCTCCCGCGCCACCACCGGCCTCGTGGTTCCCACCGGGTACTCCTTCAACCTCGACGGCGCCGCGCTGTACCTGTCCATTTCCCTCCTGTTCCTGGCGCAGGCCTTCGGCTACAACCTGGACCTCGGCCAGCAGCTGGCCGCCCTGGGCATCCTCATGCTGACATCCAAGGGCATGGCCGGCGTCCCCGGTTCGGCGTTCCTGGCCCTGTCAGCCACGGCGGGTGCTTTGGGAATTTTCCCGGTGGCGGGCGTTGCCCTCCTCCTGGGCGCGGACCGGCTGATGGACTCCATGCGCGTGGTGGTGAACCTGCTGGGCAACTGCGTTGCCACCTTCGTGGTGGCCAAGTGGGAAGGCCAGTTCGACCGCGCCGCCATGCTCCGCGCCTTTGCAGGTGAAACCACGACGACGGATGCGGCCTTTGAGCCGGCCGGAACCAGTGCGCCTGGCAGCGTGGCGGCGGGGACCGCCGTCGAACAGTCGCCGCTGGGGACGTCGGCGCCGGCGGTGCGGTAGCGTCCGGCCTTTGCCGCCCTTGTACTGCACACTGTTTCTATGACCTTTGCGAATGTGGGAAGCCTCGAAACCAAGCCGGGCCAGCGCGATGCCGTCCTCTCAATCCTGGTCCGGCCCATGCCCGGGCTGAAGGAGGCTGGCTGCCTGCTCTACGAAGTGGGCGTGAACGACGCTGTGCCGGACACCGTGTTTGTTTGTGAGCTGTGGGAATCGCCGGAAGCGCACCGGGCTTCCCTGGGGCTGGAGAGTGTGCAGGCGGCGATTGAGGAAGCCATGCCACTGCTCACCGGTGAAATGGGCGGCAACCAGTTCACGGTGCTGGGTTCCCCGCTTCATTAGGTTTTCGCGCCGGTAGCTGTCAGCGCTTGCAGGGTTCCAACCCAAGGGGCCCTGTGCTGCGCCTGCTCCGGCAAGTAAGCTTCCCGGCATCGACTGGACATGAAGCACAGGGGTAAGGGAGACACATGAAACCGCTGCCTGCACTGGAACTTGTTACCCGCCTGGAAGATGCGGAGTGGCTGGACCCCATTTCCAAAAAGGTCCGGAAAGTGGTGAAGCGGGCCATCCGCCCCAAGTGGGCACGCGACGTCCTGCATGGCGTTCCCATTGGACACCCCGTGCATCCGCTGGCGGTCCAGGTGCCCATGGGTGCGTGGATCTCCGCGGCCGTGCTGGACGCCCTGCCTGGTAACGACAAGGCCTCAGCGCTCCTGATCGGTGTGGGTACCGGAGCCGCCGTGCCCTCCGCGGTGGCTGGCTTTACCGACTGGACGCAACTGCACCCCCAGCAGCAGCGGGTGGGGTTGGTTCATGCTGCCGCCAACATCACGGCCACGGGCCTCTATGCTGCCTCCTTGGTTGCCCGGGCCCGGGGCAGCCGGGGAGGAGGCAAGGTGCTTGCCTACCTCGGCCTGGCCGTTGTGGGTGCGGGCGGGTTCCTGGGCGGCCATCTCACGTACCGGCAGGCGGCGGGCGTGAACCACAGCGAGGAGATCCCACACCGCTTCCCGAGCGGATGGCAGCCGCTGGCGCCGCTGTCCGAGCTGCCCGACGGGAAGCTCCACAAGATTGTTGTGGCCGAGATTCCGCTGCTTGTCTATCGGGAGGGGGATGCCGTCAGCGTATTGTCCGACGTCTGCAGCCACCTCTCCGGGCCACTGCACGAAGGCAAGATCAAGAGCGGCAGGCTCCAGGACAGGGTCAAGCAGAATGGCGGCCCTGGTGACGGTGGCGACCCGTGTGTGGTGTGCCCCTGGCACGGAAGCACCTTCTCGCTGCGGACGGGGGAAGTGCAGGCTGGCCCGGCCACCGCGAAGCAGCCGCTTTTCGAGACGCGGGTGAGCGGTGGCCTCGTGGAAGTCTGCCTGCCCGGGGCTGAGTAGACGCTCGTCCGGCATGTGCTTGGGCCGTCTTCCCGGCTCGGGGCTGTTGACCCCCGCGCGCGGCTGCCCGTGTCTGTGGGGCGTTTCATGCCGGCTAGGTCAGTGCCGGGTCCCGGTCCCTTACTGGGTCCCAGTCATTCATGGGGTCCCGGACATTCAGGGGGTATGGGGGCAGGACGGGCGGCAGGGCGTAGAAGTCTTCCCAGATGGGGTCGTCCACGGGTATGTCGTCCAGGTCTATGAGGTTGTCATCTTCAGGTTCCTCCTGTGGTGGTTCCAGGTGCAGGAGGTCTCCGGCAGGGCAGGCACACGCGCCGGGCATGGGCCGGTAGGGCAGCATGCCGGGGATTTGCCCGCCGTGGTGCTCCTCCGGTTCCAGCGCCGCCGGCAGGGCGGACAGGACAGATTCCGGCCAGTGGGGTGGTTCCCAGTCCTGGTGTTCGCTTTTGTAGTGCCGCCCGGACGGTGAGATCCAGCCGGGTGGTTCATCCTTGGTGGCCGGTGTCGGTTTCCACCCGCTGCTGTGCCGGAGTTTGTGGTGCTTCGGGCAGGGCTGTCCGAGATTGCTGATCCCGGTGGTCCCGCCGTGCTGCCAGGCCAGGAGGTGGTCTGCCTCGTTATCCAACGATGGGTTGTTGCAGCCGGGGAAGGGGCATGTGCCGTCCCGCAGCCGCAGCCAGTTCCGCATCGCTTTGGTGACCCGGTAGCTGGTCCGCCCGATCTCCAGCGGCGCCCCGTCCCGCGGATCAACAAGGACCCGGTGGAACGAATCGGCACCGTTCGCGACCAGGTCCCGTGCCATGGACGGCGGGATGGGCCCGAACCCGTCCAGCACGGCGGGCTCATCCGTCAGGCCCATCAGCGCGACTACCGGGACCATGACGAGCACCTGCGCCCGCACCGCAGACGACAGCCC
>NZ_JBJURL010000099.1:0-12380 GCF_046097905.1 Pseudarthrobacter sp. NKDBFgelt
GCGGGTTTTTGGTTGTTCATAGACTCAAGTCTATGCGAAGAACATCAGCGAATTACTTCGCGTCCTTTTCCTCGGCTGCGGGAGCCTCGGGTGCTTCCTCAGCGGCCGGGGCCTCTTCGGTTGCAGCTTCTTCAGCGGCGGGCGCCTCAGCGGCCTCAGCCTCAGGAGCCTCAGTAGCCTCTGCCTCGGGAGCCTCTTCTGCAACCGGAGCAGCAGCGGCTTCCTTCTTGTCGGCGTCGCGCTTCGCAGCGGAGGTAGCCTCGGCTACAACGGCCTGCTTGGCGGAAACGGGCTCGAGAACCAGTTCGATGACAGCCATGGGAGCGTTGTCGCCCTTGCGGTTGCCGATCTTGGTGATGCGGGTGTAGCCGCCGTCGCGGTTCTCCACAGCCTGGGCGATGTCGGTGAACAGCTCGTGGACGATGCCCTTGTTGCTGATCAGGCCGAGGACCCGGCGGCGGGAAGCGAGGTCGCCACGCTTGGCGAAGGTCACCAGGCGCTCTGCGTACGGCTTCAGGCGCTTGGCCTTGGTCACCGTGGTGGTGATCCGCTTGTGCTCGAACAGGGATGCTGCCAGGTTCGCGAGCATGAGGCGCTCGTGAGCCGGGCCGCCTCCGAGGCGCGGACCCTTAGTGGGGGTAGGCATAATTGTTTCTCCTCAAATGGAAGCCGTGGGCTGTGCACACCATGGTGCCTGCCCGCCGGCCAAGGTCTGGTTTAGAGTTCGTCGTCGCCGAAGGCGGCGTCGTCCTCTTCGATTGCTGCGGCGCGTGCTGCGAGGTCAAAACCGGGAGGCGAGTCCTTGAGGGACAGGCCCAGTTCAACCAGCTTTGCCTTGACCTCGTCAATGGACTTTGCACCGAAGTTGCGGATGTCCATCAGGTCAGCCTCTGAGCGGGCAACGAGTTCACCCACGGTGTGGATGCCCTCACGCTTGAGGCAGTTGTAGGAACGGACGGTGAGGTCCAGATCCTCGATCGGCAGTGCCATGTCGGCTGCCAGGGCAGCGTCGGTGGGCGACGGGCCGATCTCGATACCTTCAGCTGCGGTGTTCAGCTCACGGGCCAGACCGAACAGTTCCACCAGGGTGGTGCCTGCGGAAGCGACGGCATCGCGCGGGGCGATGGCCTGCTTGGTCTCGACGTCGACAATCAGCTTGTCGAAGTCGGTGCGCTGCTCAACACGGGTTGCTTCCACGCGGAAAGTAACCTTCAGCACCGGCGAGTAGATGGAGTCGACCGGGATACGGCCGATCTCTGCGTCGCCGGACTTGTTCTGAGCTGCCGAAACGTAGCCGCGGCCGCGCTCGATGGTCAGTTCGAGTTCGAACTTGCCCTTCGAGTTCAGCGTGGCGATGTGCAGATCCGGGTTGTGGAATTCGACGCCGGCCGGCGGAGCGATGTCCGCGGCGGTGACGACTCCGGGGCCCTGCTTGCGCAGGTAGGCAACAACCGGCTCATCGTGCTCGGAGGAAACCGAGAGGCTCTTGATGTTCAGGATGATCTCAGTGACATCTTCCTTGACACCCGGAACCGTGGTGAACTCGTGCAGCACGCCATCGATCCGGATGCTGGTTACGGCAGCACCGGGGATGGAGGAGAGCAGGGTACGGCGGAGGGAGTTTCCGAGGGTGTAGCCGAAGCCCGGTTCCAGCGGTTCAATGATGAAACGCGAACGGTTTTCGGAGACTACCTCTTCGGAGAGGGTGGGGCGCTGTGCAATGAGCACTTAGGTTTCCTTTCGGCGAGCATCCGCTATATGACGCAACACAGGTGGTGGAAATTCGGTCTGAAGACTTAACGCGCTGGGCTTGCCCGGACCATCAACGGTCCGGGCAAGCTCATGCGGCGTGGAAAGCCTTAGACGCGGCGGCGCTTCGGCGGGCGGCAGCCGTTGTGCGCAGCGGGGGTGACGTCCTGGATGGAGCCAACCTCGAGGCCTGCGGCCTGCAGCGAACGGATCGCGGTCTCGCGTCCGGAACCCGGTCCCTTGACGAAAACGTCAACCTTGCGCATGCCGTGCTCCTGGGCACGCTTGGCAGCAGCTTCGGCAGCCATCTGGGCTGCGAACGGGGTGGACTTACGCGAGCCCTTGAAGCCAACCTCACCTGAGGAAGCCCAGGAGATAACAGCGCCGTTCGGATCCGTGATGGAAACGATGGTGTTGTTGAACGTGCTCTTGATGTGCGCCTGGCCAAGCGCGATATTCTTCTTGTCCTTCTTACGCGGCTTGCGAACCGCGCCACGAGTCTTCGGGGGCATTATTTCTCCTACAGAAAGTTATTGGGGAAAAGTCCGTTAATCCCGGCGGGGATTTTAACGGGCCTTCTTCTTGCCGGCGACGGTGCGCTTCGGGCCCTTGCGGGTACGGGCGTTGGTCTTCGTACGCTGTCCGCGTACGGGCAGGCCCTTGCGGTGGCGCAGGCCCTCGTAGCTGCCGATTTCAACCTTGCGGCGGATATCTGCTGCTACTTCGCGGCGAAGGTCACCCTCAACCTTGTAGTTGCCTTCAATGTAGTCACGCAGCTCAACCAGCTGTGCATCAGTCAGGTCCTTGACGCGAACGTCGGCGCTGATGCCAGTGGCAGCCAGGGTTTCGTGTGCACGGGTCTTGCCCACGCCGTAGATGTAAGTAAGCGCAATTTCCAGCCGCTTTTCGCGGGGAATGTCTACGCCAGCGAGACGAGCCATAGTGGCAGTACTCCTTGAATAAACCGGAGGTCGTAGGCAGTACACCCGCACGTTCTGTGCGGCCCCAGCCTCCGACCGGGGGTTAGCTGTCCGGACTCTTTCGAGCTAAATGTTCCAGATCAGCTTGTGCTGCCTTTATTTACTTGCGTGGGTTAGCAACCCAGGATTTCCCGATGAGGGGAATTAGCCCTGGCGCTGCTTGTGGCGCGGGTTCTCGCAGATCACCATGACCCGGCCATTACGGCGGATCACTTTGCACTTTTCGCAGATCTGCTTGACGCTCGGCTTGACCTTCATGGCATTCCTTTGCGTGTAACAGTTGGTCAACTGGAGCGGCAGCCAGCTCGCACTGGAGCCGCCCAGCAATTTACTTGTAGCGGTAGACGATACGACCACGGGTGAGGTCGTACGGGCTCAGCTCCACCACTACGCGGTCCTCAGGGAGGATTCGGATGTAGTGCTGACGCATCTTTCCAGAGATGTGTGCCAGAACGATGTGCTTGTTGGTGAGCTCAACGCGAAACATCGCGTTAGGCAGCGCCTCGGTCACAACGCCTTCGATCTCAATGACCCCGTCCTTCTTGGCCATACCCTCCGCTAACTGTTGTTGCCGCAGCCCTGCCGGATTGCACCGGGCATGGCCACGAACGTTTTGGTTGGATCGATTGCCGGCTCCAGACCCAAAAGGGCGTGGCAGTCCAGACAACCAACAAGCAACACTACTCCGTATCACCGGAAAAGTTAAATCGGCAATGGTAACCTACCGGGCGCCGTACACACCATAATCGCCGGCGGGAGTGCTTACGGCCTCCGCGCCGGCCACGCCGTCAAGGATGGCCAACCGTACGACGTCGGCTGCCGCGCTTTGCAAGGTGATCAGGCTGAACTGGCGGGCAGCTTCGTCCGAGCGGTCGAGTGCCACGGCCTGGGTAGACAGGCAGAAAACAGTGTCCCCGTCAGCCAACGTGTGCGAAGGATTCAGAGCCCTCGCAATCCCAGCATGTGATGCAGCTGCAGTCCGTTTACACTCGGCCACATCAAGGACAGCATTGGTCGCCACGACAACAAGGGTGGTGTTGAGGGGTGTCCCTTGGATGGCTTCCGCCCCATCAGCCGAAGCCCTCGGCGTGCTCGCTCGTTCCTCGCTTAGACGCACGCTGCCGGGCTCCGTCAGCTGGGTCGTTGTGCCAAACGGAAGTCCCAGCGCGTTCACTACTACAAGTGCACCGACCACGACGCCGTTCTCAAGCGTCACAGAGGCGGTCCCCACGCCGCCTTTGTACGTCCGGGCCATGACGGCGCCGGTGCCGGCACCCACGTTGCCGCGTCCGACGTCGTGCCCTTCCGGTTGCGCCGCAGCGGCGGCGGTTGCCGTGTAGCCCATGTCCGCCGTCGGACGTGCCGAAAAGTCCCCGCCCCTGCCCAGGTCGAAGATCGCGGCTGCCGGCACGATCGGGACTACTCCCCCGGGCACCGGGAACCCGCGGCCGTTCTCCTCGCACCAGCGCTGGGCGCCGGCGGCGGAGGCGAGGCCGTAGGCGCTGCCGCCGGTGAGGACAACGGCGTCGACGGTGCTGACGAGCGTGGTGGGATCCAGGGCGTCGGTTTCATGCGTGGCCGGCCCGCCGCCCTGCACATCGACCGACCCGCAGGTCCCGGGCGGCGGCAGGACCACCGTGACGCCAGTCAGCCAGCCGTCGCCGGACTTTTGCTGGTGCCCCACCCGCATTCCCGGCACGTCAGTGATTGCTCCCATGGCACCCATTCTGCCCTTTTGGCCATCAAACGGATGAATACGGGCGGGTCCCTGCCTTTCAAACAAACTTTGTGCAAGACTGCAGGCAACACAGCGTTAACGGGCAACGAAGCCTCGGATAACAGTCCTTTGACGAGGACACTTGCGGCTTTCTGCCTACTGACCATGTGGTGAAGTAATGGCTAGACTCCCCCGACCACGGCCAGCCACGAGCAGGCACGAATCCCGTGAGAGACCGCATGACCCGTCAACTCGCACCCCATCCGTCCACCAAGCCCACGAAGCCCGGACCGGCCGCCGCCCCAAGACGCCGGCGCTGGACGCAGAGAACCCGGCGGGACTTCTTCGTCTTCCTTGCCCTCGCTTTGCCCAACCTGGTGCTGATCGCCGTCTTCACGTACCGGCCACTGGTCAGCAACATCTACTACTCCACGCTGGACTGGACCCTGGGGTCACCGTCAGCCACGGTGGTGGGCATCAACAACTACGTCACCTTCTTCACCAGTGACGACGCCTCCAAGGTACTGGGCACCACCGCGATTTTCACGGTGGTCACGGTGGGCGGATCCATGATCCTTGGACTGCTCATCGCCCTGGCGCTGAATGCGAAAGTCCGGGGAACCACGTTCGCCCGCTCGGCGGTATTCGCCCCCTACGTCCTGTCCGGCGTCGGCGTGGGCCTGGTGTGGCTCTTCATTTTCGATCCCGGCTACGGCGTCCTGGCCTGGCTGCTCCGGGGCATCGGCCAGCAGAGTCCGCAGTGGATCAATGATCCCCAGCTTTCCCTGGTCATGGTCATCCTCGTGTACGTCTGGAAGAACCTGGGGTACTGCGCGGTGGTGTACCTGGCAGGGCTCCAGTCCCTGCCACAGGACGTCATGGAGGCAGCCTCGCTGGACGGCGCCAACGGGTTCCGGCGCTTCATCACCATGTCGCTTCCGCTCCTGTCCCCCACCACGTTCTTCCTGCTGATCACCAGCTTGCTGAGTTCGCTGCAGGCCTTTGACCTCATCCGGATCATGACGCCGCTGGGAACCGGCACCAGCACCCTCATCTACGAGGCCTACCTCCAGGCCTTCGGCGCCTTCAACCGGGCCGGCTATTCCGCGGCCATCTCGGTGATCCTGTTCGCAATCCTCCTGGTGATCACCGTGTTCCAACTGCGGTTCGTGGAACGGAAGGTGCACTACTCGTGAGCTCAATGTCACCGGTCAACCCGGACCCCACAGCCCCGCCCACGCAGGCCGCGGACCCAGTGATCCCCCGGGACCGGCCCTTCTCCCGGCAGAACCTGGCGCAGGCCGTCCTGGGCGGGTACGTCCCACTGATCCTGGCAACACTGGTGGTTTTCCTGCCGCTGCTGTGGATGGTGCTCAGCTCGTTCAAGCAGCCCGGTGAAATCATCACCATGGATCTGGAGATCCTGCCGGAAGGCCTCAACCTGCAGAACTACCAGATCGCCATGACCACCGTGCCGTTCGGCCAGTTCTTCCTTAACAGCGCCATCGTCACGGCGGCGGGCGCCAGCGTCAAGGTGGTCCTTGCCATCCTCACGGCCTACGCCCTGGTGTTCGTCCGGTTCCCGTTCAAGAACGCCATCTTCATGCTCATCCTGGTTGCACTGATGGTGCCGCCCCAGGTGTCCATCCTGCCCAACTACATCCTGATTTCGGGGATGGGCGGGAAGAACACCCTGTGGGGCATCATCCTGCCGGGCCTCGGAACCGCCTTCGGCACCTTCCTCCTGCGGCAGCACTTCCTCACCCTGCCCAACTCCATCCTCGAGTCGGCTGAAATCGACGGGGCCGGCCACTGGCGCCGGCTGTGGCGCATCGTGGTTCCCATCTCCGTCCCCTCCATCGCAACGGTGGCGCTGGTGACCATCGTCAGCGAGTGGAACGAGTACATCTGGCCGCTGATCATCACGGACCGTCCGGACACCATGACCCTGCCGGTGGGGCTGACGCTGCTCCAGAACTCAGAGAGCAACGCCTCCGGATGGGGCATCCTCATGGCCGGGGCCGTCCTGGTGATCGTCCCCATCCTTATTGTCTTTGCGGCCCTCCAGCGTTACATCGTCGCCGGGCTCACCCAGGGCAGCGTCACCGGGTAAGCCCGTGCCGCCGTCGTCCATCACAGAAGAAGCACCCAACTCCTCAATGTGGCACCCAACGAAAGGACCTGCAATGACTCAGCACCTCGATCGGAGGCACTTCCTGGGACTCGCCGGAGTCACGGCGTCGGCCGCTGCCCTGGCAGCCTGCGGCGGCCCGTCCACGAGCGGCACCCCCGTGGCCAGCGAAGCCGCGGAACTCGACTTCAGCGGGGTGAAGCCGGCCGCGCAAATCGACTTCTGGTCCAACCACCCCGGCAAGTCGCAGGACGTCGAAAAGGCCATCATTGAGAAGTTCCACGCCCAGTTCCCGGACATCCGGGTCAACCTGGTCACGGCCGGAGCGAACTACGAGGAAATCGCGCAGAAGTTCCAGACCTCGCAGGCGGCAAAATCCGGCCTCCCGGGCGTTGTGGTCCTTTCCGATGTGTGGTGGTTCCGCTACTTCACCAACGGCAGCATTATCCCGGTGGACGCCCTCGTCAAGCAGCTGGACATCAAGCTGGACGATTTCCGGAAGTCACTCGTGGACGACTACAAGTACAACGACAAGCAATGGGCCCTCCCCTACGGGCGCTCCACTCCCCTGTTCTACTACAACAAGGATCACTTCCAGGCCGCCGGACTGCCGGACCGGGCACCCAAAACGTGGCAGGAGTTCGGCGAGTGGGCGCCCAAGCTGAAGGCCAGCTCAGGCGCACAGTACGCCTACATCTACCCGGCATTGGCGGGCTACGCGGGCTGGACCTTGCAAAACAATCTGTGGGGCTGGGGCGGCTCCTGGTCCAAGGAGTGGGAGATCACCTGCGATTCACCTGAATCCATCGAAGCGCTGCAGTGGGCCCAGGACTCCATCTACAAGAACGGCTGGGCAGGCGTCTCCTCCAAGGAAGCCGCAGATGACTTCTCCGCAGGGCTGACCTCATCCACGATCTCCTCCACCGGGTCCCTCCTCGGCGTGCTGAAGTCCGCGCCGTTCAACGTGGGCGTGGGATTCCTTCCCGGCGGACCGAAGGCCGAGACCAACGTCTGCCCCACCGGCGGCGCGGGCCTGGGCATCCCGAGCGGCATCAGCAAGGAAGAGCAGCTGGCCGCCGGCACGTTCCTGAAGTTTATGACCGAGCCGGAAAACAGCGCAGCCTTCTCGGCTGCCACCGGCTACATGCCCACCCGCGAGTCGGCGGACATGGAGGCGGTCCTGGCCCAGACCCCGCAGATCCAGACTGCCGTGGACCAGCTGGCTGTTACCCGGGTCCAGGACAATGCCCGCGTGTTCCTCCCGGGCGCCGACCAGGAACTGGCCAAGGCGGCCGCAGCGATCCTCACCCAGCAGGCGGACGTGAAGGCCACCATGACCAGCCTGAAGAAGACGCTGGAGGGCATCTACGAAAAGGACGTCAAGCCGAAGCTCGGCTGAGTTTCCCTGTACGCAAGAAGCGCCAGGTGTTGTTGTGGGATCACAACGACACCTGGCGCTTCTGTCTGGGCTGCTGGGCCGGGCCCGTTGGCCCGCAAGGCTGCCGTCCTGCTGGCTTTGGACTACGGGATGGGCACCGGGGTCACGCCGAGCGGGACAAGGTGCTCCGCACCGCCGTCGGGCGCTGACAGCACCCAGATGCCCTTCTCATGGACCGCCACGGAGTGCTCCCACTGGCAGGACCGCTTGCCGTCCGTGGTGACAACTGTCCAGTCGTCCTCCAGTACCGCGGTTTCGATGCCGCCGCGCACCAGCATGGGTTCGATCGCCAGGCACAGCCCGGGTTTGATCTTGGGGCCGCGGTGGGTGGTGCGGTAGTTCAGCACGTCGGGAGCCATGTGCATTTCGGAACCGATGCCGTGGCCCACGTAGTCCTCGAGGATTCCCAGCGGTTTGCCGGGAACGGACGAGACGTAATCGTCGATCGCGGCCCCGATGTCGCCGACGTGCTTTCCGGTGGCCAGCGCGGCAATACCATGCCACATCGCTGCCCGTGTCACGTCCGAGAGGCGCTGGTCCTCCGGGTCAGCGGTGCCCACGATGACGGTCCTTGCCGAGTCGGAGTGCCAGCCGTCCACGATCGCGCCGCCGTCGATGGAGATGATGTCCCCGTCGTTGAGGACCCGGCTGCCCGGGATGCCGTGGACCACTTCCTCGTTGACCGAGGTGCAGATGGTGGCCGGAAAGCCGTGGTAGCCGAGGAAGTTGGACTTTGCGCCCGCTTCGTTCAGGACAGCGGCGAAAACGTCGTCGAGGTGCTTGGTGGTGGTACCGGGCACTGCTGCGGCGACGGCTGCGTCCAGTGCACGGCTCAGGACAAGGCCTGCCTCGTGCATGGTGCGCATCTGGGCGTTGGTCTTGTATTCGATGCGGGGCTGGCCAAAGGCCATGGTGTTCCTTCTTTCAAATGGCTGAGGCTCCTCCCGGTTGCCGGGAGGAGCCTCGGAATACGTTCGCCTGGATCAGGCTGCCTGTGCCGCCTTGATGGCCTGCATGACGCGGTCGGTGACCTCGTCGATGCCGCCGATGCCGTCAACCTGGGTCAGGATGCCGCGCTCGGCATACTTCGCCACCACGGCTTCGGTCTGCTCGTGGTAGAGGTCAAGGCGGTGGCGGATGACGGCTTCGTTGTCGTCGCTCCGGCCCGTTTCCTTGGCCCGGCCGAGCAGCCGGTGGACCAGTTCCTCATCGTCGGCAGTCAGCTGCAGGACGACGTCTAGCTTTTCCTCACCCTTGGCGAGGATCTCGTCCAGGTAGTCCACCTGGGCGGTGGTGCGGGGGTAGCCGTCCAGCAGGAAGCCGGTTTCGACGTCGGACTCGCTGAGCCGGTCCCGCACCATCTTGTTGGTGACGCTGTCCGGAACGAAGTCGCCGTTGTCCATGTACTTCTTGGCTTCAATGCCAAGCGGCGTCTCGCCCTTCACGTTGGCGCGGAAGATGTCGCCGGTGGAGATCGCCACAACGCCGAGGCGCTCTGAAATCCGCTCCGCCTGCGTTCCTTTTCCGGAACCGGGAGGTCCAATAATCAGCATTCTCGTCATCGCAAAAGCCCTTCGTAGTGACGTTGTTGTAGCTGCGCATCAATCTGCTTGACGGTCTCCAGGCCAACGCCCACCATGATCAGGATCGAGGTGCCACCGAACGGGAAGTTCTGGTTGGCGTTGATCAGCACCAGTGCAACCAGCGGGATCAGCGCCACGAAGCCCAGGTACAGGGCTCCGGGGAGGGTGATCCTGGAGAGCACGTACTGCAGATAGTCAGCGGTCGGCTTACCCGCGCGGATACCCGGGATGAAGCCGCCGTACTTCTTCATGTTGTCCGAGACCTCTTCAGGGTTGAAGGTGATCGCGACATAGAAGTAGGTAAAGAACACGATCATGGCAAAGTACAGCACCATATAGATCGGCTGGTCACCGCGGACCAGGTTGTTGTTGATCCATTCAACCCACGGCTGGATCGGTTCACCTGCCCGGGGCTGGTTGAACTGCGAGATCAGGCCCGGCAGGTAGAGCATTGAGGAGGCGAAGATCACCGGGATAACGCCGGCCATGTTCACCTTGATGGGGATGTAGGTGCTGGTGCCGCCGACGGTGCGGCGGCCAATCATCCGCTTGGCGTACTGCACCGGGACCCTGCGCTGCGACTGCTCAACGAAGACAACCAGTGCCACTGTGAGCAGGCCGACTGCCAGGACGATGAAGAACGTCCCGGGACCCTGCGCGCTCCAGATGGCGCCGAGGGAGGTGGGGAACGTAGCGGCGATGGACGTGAAGATGAGCAGGGACATGCCGTTGCCGACGCCCTTTTCGGTCACGAGCTCGCCCATCCACATGATCAGGCCGGTGCCGGCCGTCAGGGTGATGATGAGCAGGATGGTGGTGATAACGCTGCTGTCAGGAATGATCGGCAGGTTACAGCCCGGAAGCAGCTGCCCGGAGCGCGCAAGGGATACCAGCGTGGTGGCATTGAGCAGGCCCAGCGCGATGGTGAGGTACCGGGTGTACTGGGTCAGTTTGGACTGGCCCGACGCGCCCTCTTCGTAGAGCTGCTGGAACCGGGGAATGACCACCCGGAGCAGCTGGACGATGATGCTGGCCGTGATGTACGGCATGATGCCCAGCGCGAAGATGGACACCTGGAGCAACGCGCCGCCGCTGAACAGGTTAACGAGCTGGTACAGCCCCTCTGCCGTCTGACCGTTCTGCAAGCATTGCTGGACATTCTGGTAGTTCACACCAGGCGAGGGAATGAAAGCACCCAAGCGGAAAATGGTGATGATTCCCAGCGTGAACAACAACTTGCGTCGCAGATCAGGCGTGCGAAAGGCCCGGCCAAATGCGCTAAGCAAGCGTCCTCCTGTGGTGTGAAGAGTGGTGTGATGGGGATCTATGAATCCCGACAACCGAGTCTAACGGGTGTATGCGCCCTGCGAACAATCCGCGATGGCGCCGCTGCGCCGGATGGCGGCGAAAAAACGGCGGGCGGATGGAAAAAACTCCCGGCCCCGGGGCGGTAGCCCCAGGACCGGGAGTTCAACAACGGGCTTGGCGCCCACCGGCTCTAGAGAGCGGTGGTGCTTCCGCCTGCTGCGGCAATCTTTTCAGCGGCGCTGGCCGAGAATGCGTGGGCGGTGACGTCAACCTTGACGGTGATGTCGCCGGTGCCCAGCACCTTGACGGGCTGGTTCTTGCGAACGGCGCCCTTTTCGACCAGGTTCTCCACGGTGACTGCGCCACCTTCGGGGAACAGCTCGTTGAGCTTGTCCAGGTTTACAACCTGGAACTCAACGCGGAACGGGTTCTTGAAGCCGCGCAGCTTCGGCAGGCGCATGTGCAGCGGCAGCTGGCCGCCGGCAAAGCCAGCCTTGATCTGGTAACGGGCTGCAGTACCCTTCGTGCCACGGCCAGCGGTCTTACCCTTGGAACCTTCACCACGACCAACACGGGTCTTGGCGGTCTTGGCACCCGGGGCGGGACGCAGGTGGTGAACCTTCAGGGCGTTCTGCTTCTCAGCAGCCTGTGCCTTATCAGCAGTGTTCTCTGCCATTTACTTCGCCTCCTCTACCTTTACCAGGTGCGGAACCGTGTTGAGCATCCCAACGGTGACGGCATCGGCGGTGCGGACAACAGTCTGTCCGATACGCTTCAGGCCGAGGGACCGCAGGGTGTCGCGCTGGTTCTGCTTGCCGCCAATGGCGGACTTGATCTGAGTGATCTCCAACTGGGCGTCGGAGGGAACCAGGTTCTTAGCCATAACTAGGCACCTGCCTTCGTGTTCAGAAGGGCCTTCACCAGTGCCGGCGGAGCAATCTCGTCGAGGGGCAGGCCGCGGCGTGCTGCCACTGCTGCCGGCTCTTCGAGGCGCTTCAGGGCATCAACGGTCGCGTGAACGATGTTGATGGCGTTTGAGGAACCGAGCGACTTGGAGAGGATGTCGTGGATGCCCACGCACTCCAGTACTGCACGGACCGGGCCACCGGCAATAACACCGGTACCGGCGGAAGCCGGACGCAGCATTACGACGCCGGCAGCAGCCTCACCCTGAACGCGGTGCGGGATGGTGCTGCCAACGCGGGGAACGCGGAAGAAGGACTTCTTAGCTTCTTCAACGCCCTTCGCGATTGCGGCAGGAACTTCCTTAGCCTTGCCGTAGCCAACGCCGACCATGCCGTTACCGTCACCGACGACGACCAGGGCGGTGAAGCTGAAGCGACGACCACCCTTGACCACCTTGGAAACGCGGTTGATGGTGACGACGCGCTCTACGAACTGGCTCTTCTCGGCTTCACGGCCGCCGTCGCGGCCGCCACGGCCACCACGGTCGCCGCGGCCCTGGCCACGGTCG
>NZ_JBJURL010000009.1:0-87144 GCF_046097905.1 Pseudarthrobacter sp. NKDBFgelt
GAGGGGTTCCTCATCGTGGAGATTGACGGGCTGGCCTTCCATCTTGAAGCCAGGCAGTTCAAGAAGGACCGCCGCAGCGCCGGGCCCGTCCAGGCGCAGGTCCTCGGACCAGACGGTGGCCTGGATGCCGGCGGGTGCATCTGCGGAGACGCCGCCCGGGCCGGGCGCCGCGAAGTCAATGCCTATTCCTTCCGCCAGGGGCCGCCATTCCTCGCCGCTGGTGCCGAGCATGGAAGCAAGGACTGACGGGAACCGCCCCTGCCGGAGGTGGCCGTTGCTGTCCGCGACCCCGGTGAAGGGTCCCACGACGGCGGTCCCGCCCCGGTGCACCCATTCCGTCAGGGCTCCGGCATGGTCCTCCGCCAGGAGGAAGAGGCTGGGGACAAGCACCAGGCTGAACCGGTCCAGCGGAGTTGAGGGGTGCACCACTTCCACGGACAGGCCGCGGCGCAGCAGCGGCCGGTAGTAGGCCTGGAGCTGGTCCAGGACGCCGAGCCGGTCAGTGGGACAGTCCGGGGACTCAGCCGCCCACCAGCTGTCCCAGTCGAAGAGGATGGCAATCCGGGACTGCGCCGGAGTGCCGGCGAGGAGCCGCAGGTCCTGCAGTTGGGAGCCGAGTTCCGCGACCTCCCGGAACACCCGGGTGTCCTCCCCTGCCAGCGGCACCACGGCGGAGTGGAAGCGTTCGGCGCCGAAGGCCGACTGCCGGAACTGGAAGAAGCAAATGCCGTCGGAGCCGCGGGCCAGGGCGGAGAACGAGTCCACGCGGAGGGCGCCGGGTTCCTTGGCGCTGTTGTGGGGCCGCCAGTTCACGGCGGAGGCTGCGGATTCCATCAGGAGCCAGGGTGTGCCGCCAGCCAGTCCGCGGCAGAGGTCGTGGGTGAGGGCGCCCAGTTCCCAGGTCTGCGGCTGCCCGGGATCCGTGTACCAGTTGTTGCCCACCAGGTCCGTCTCCGCCGCGAAGCTGAAGTAGTCCGCGCCGCGGAAGAACCCCATCAGGTTGGTGGTGACCGGAACATCCGGGGAGTACTGGCGGATGATGTCCCGTTCAGCGGTGAAAAGTCTGAGCAGCGACTCCGAGGTGAAGCGCTTGAAGTCCAGGACCTGCGTGGGGTTGTGCAGGTACGGGGCCGTACGCGGCGGCAGGATTTCCTCCCAGGTGCTGTAGCCCTGGCTCCAGAAGGTGGTCCCCCAGGCGGAGTTCAGGTGGTCGAGGGAGCCGTAGCGGCGCAGCAGCCAGGTGCGGAACGCGGCGGCCGTTTCGTCGTCGTAACTGATCTGTCCCAGCTCGTTCCCCACGTGCCACATCACCACGGCGGGGTGCTGGCCGTACCGCTCGGCGAGCGCCGCGGTGACCTGCCGTGCGGCGCTGCGGTACACGGCCGACGACGGCGAGAACTGGTTGCGGGAGCCGTACCAGAGCGTCGTCCCGGCTGCGTCCGTGGGCAGTGTGCTGGGGTAGCGGTGTCCCAGCCAGGGCGGCGGCGATGCGGTGGGCGTGGCCAGGCAGACCTGGATGTCTGCCTCCTCCAGCAGGGCAAGGATCCGGTCCAGCCACCCGAAGTCCCAGGTGCCCTCGGTGGGCTGCAGGCGTGCCCAGCTGAAGACGCCCAGGGTGACCAGGTTAATGCCGGCCTCCTGCATCAGCCGGATGTCCTCCGGCCAGCTTTCCTCCGGCCACTGCTCAGGGTTGTAATCGGCGCCGAAGAGCAGCCCGGCCCGCTCTGTAACGGCGCTCAGGCCGTGGCTTCGAGGATGCATGGAATTCCTTGGTTAAATGATGGATATGAGTAATCGAAAGGCTTCAACGGCGGCGACCATCAGTGACGTGGCCAAAGAAGCGGGGGTTTCCACGAGTACCGTGTCCTACGTGATGAGCGGGAACCGTCCCATATCGAAAGAAACCCGCGAAATCGTCGAAGCGGCCATGCGGCGGCTGAAGTACAGTCCCCGGTCCAGTGCCCGTGCCCTGGCCTCGAGCCGCTCCAATGTCCTGGGGCTGGTGGTGCCCCTTCGCGCGGATGTCAACGTGGGTGTGGTGATGCAGTTCGTCACCGCCGTGGTGACTACGGCCCGGACGTTCAACCAGGACGTCCTGCTCCTGACCCAGGACGACGCCGGCAGCATAGAGCGGGTGACGTCCCAGTCCATGGTGGACGGCCTGGTGATGATGGACATCGAGGCCCGCGATCCCCGCATCCCCGTACTGGCCAAGCTGGACAAGCCAGCGGTGCTGATCGGCATGCCGGACGATCCGCGCGGCCTCAGCTGCGTTGACTTCGACTTCGCCGGCGCCTCCCGCACCGCCGTCCGCCATCTGGCCGAGCTGGGCCACCGCGGCATCGCCTTCATCGGTTCCCCGCCCGCCTCGCTGCGGCGGCACGCCACCTACGCGGACCGGGCCCTGCGCGGTTTCGAGGAGGCGTGCCGCGAACTCGAGGTCACCCACGTTTCGGTGGCCTGCGAGGCGAACTCCAAGGACCTGGCCCGGGCGCTGGAGAAGGTCTTCGCCGGCCCGGAGTCCATCACCGCCCTCCTGGTGCACAACGAGGGACTGCTGCCCATCCTGCGGGAGAACCTTGCCGCACACAGCTTCACCGTCCCGGAGGACATCTCGGTGGTTGTTATTGCCCCCGCCGATGTGGCCACGTCCGCCTTCCTGCCCTGGACGGCGGTGTCCATCCCCGCGATGGACATCGGCCGTGCCGCCGTGGAGATGGTGATGGACCGGCTGAGCCTGGCCAAGCCCGCCGAGCTGCGGCTCATTGCCCCCTCCCTCTCCGAGGGGGCAAGCACCGCGGCGGCCCGCTGAAAGCCGCCGCAGCAGGGACACGGGAACGCTCATCCCTTGACCGCGCCGATCATCACGCCTTTGGTGAAGTGCTTCTGCACGAAGGGGTAGACGATCAGGATGGGGATCATGGCGAGCACTATCACGGCCATCTGCAGCGCCGGGCCTGCCGCGGCCCCGGTTCCCACATCCACCTGGCCGGGCACCGAGACGCCCTGGAGCACGTAGGACCGGAGCACCACCTGCAGCGGGTTCATGGAGCTGTCATTGATGTAGAGGATGGCGTTGAAGAACGCATTCCAGTAGCCCACCCCGTAGAACAGTGCGATGACGGCGGTGACGGCTTTGGACATCGGCAGCACGATCTGCGTCAGGGTGCGCCATTCGCTGGCGCCGTCAATCCGGGCGCTGTCCAGGATCCCGCGGTCAATGCCCATGAAGAAGCCGCGCAGGATGATGATGTTGAACACCGAGATGCAGCTGGGCAGGATCAGCGCCCAGTACGTGTTGATCAGGCCCAGGCCGGACACCAGCAGGTACGCCGGGATGATGCCTGCGCTGAAGAACATGGTGATCAGCAGGGTGAACAGGATGGGCGTGTGGGCGAAGGACCCCGGACGGGACAGTCCATACGCGCAGAGGATGGACACCACCATGCTCAGGGCCGTGCCGGTGGCCGTGACGCCCACGCTGACCAGCACCGCCCTGGTGACCACGCCGCCGCTGAGGATCTGCTGGTAGGCGGCGAAGGAAATTTCCCCGGGAACCAGGACCAGTCCGCCGGCCTGCGTGATGGTGGCCTGGGAGGAGATGCTGGTGAGGACGATCGTGTACAGCGGCCCCAGGACTGCCAGGACGACGACGGCGAGCACCACCATTTTGCCGGCCTTCGCCGCCGTTCCGGGTTCTTCGTCCCAGATGGGGCGTTCAGGCTTGATGCGCGGCTGACGGGGCGGCTTGGCGGCGCCGGCGGAAACCTTTGCCTTGCTGGTTAGTGTGCTCATTTGGAATAGACACCGCTCTCACCGAAGATGTGGGCAACTTTGTTGGCAGTCAGGATCAGCGCCAGGCTCACCAGGCCCTTGATAAGACCGGCGGCGGCCGCGTAGCTCCAGTCGCCGTTCTGCACGCCCGTGTAATACACGAAGGTGTCCAGGACCTCGGAGGCCTCGGCGCCCACGGCGTCCCGCTGCAGGATCATCTGCTCGAAGCCCACGGTGAGCGAGTCCCCCAGCCGCAGGATGAGCAGCAGAACGATGACGCTGCGGAGCCCGGGAAGGGTGACGTGCCACATGCGCTTCCACCGGCCGGCACCGTCCACCGCCGCTGCTTCATACTGCGCGGGGTCGATGGCACTGAGGGCTGCGAGGAACACGATGATGCCCCAGCCGGCGTCCTTCCAGACGGCTTGGGAGGTGAGCAGGAACAGGAACGTGTCCGGGTTGGTCATGATGTCCACGGCCTGCCAGCCGTTGGCGCGCAGCGACTGGTTCAGTAGCCCGGCGCCGCCGAAGATCTGCTGGAAGACGGAGACCACCAGGACCCAGGAAAAGAAGTGCGGCAGGTACACCACGGCCTGGATGGCTGCCCGCAGCCGCGGGTTGACCAGGGAGTTGAGCAGCATGGCCAGGGCGATGGGGATTGGGAAGAAGAACACCAGCTGGAACGCCGTGATCACCAGCGTGTTCTTGACGGCCAGCCAGAAGTCGGGATCCGCCAGAACCCGCGCGAAGTTGTCCAGCCCCACCCAGGGGCTGGCCGGAATCCCCACATACGGGGAGTAGTCCTGGAAGGCCACCACGTTGCCCAGCATGGGCAGGTACGCGAAAATCGCCAGCAGGATCACGGCGGGCAGTGCCATGAACACCAGGGAGCGGTCCCGGTTGAACCGCAGTTTGAGGTTGGCCTTCGGCCTCAGGGGGAGGGCCGTGCTGCCGCCAGTTGCCCCGCCGCCACCTGAGCCGCCGCCGCCCTGCCCCGGGGCACCCAACCCGCCGGCCGCCGTCGTAAGTCCTGCCGAGTGCCCACGGGCCGGCGCCGCGGCGACTTCCTGCCGCGGCGCTGCTGTGCGCTCTGTTCCGGTGCTCATCCTCGCCATCTCCTAGGCCAGGAATCCGGCATAGAAGTCCCGGAGTTCGTCGCCGCCCTTGCTCTTCCAGGTGGCGAGTTCGGCGTCGAGGTCCTTCATGCCCTTGCGGCCGCGGATGATGTCCTTGGCAAGGTCGTCAAACGGCTTGGACAGTGAGCCGAACTTGGCCGGCTCCTGGATCTGCATGCCGAAGAAGGCGTCCTCCACAACGTTGGGTGCCTGGCGTGCCTCCCACTCGGACTGGGACTGGACCAGCCCCGGGTACTGGACCATGGAGTTCACGATCGGGGCGTTCACCAGGAACGCGTAGGTGCTGGTGACTTCCTCGGTGCCCTTGGCCGTGGCCTTCGGGATGCCCTGCGCGTCCCTGGTGAAGTGGACGCCCTCCACGCCGTTGTTGATCAGCACGTTCTCCTCGGTGCCGAAAGGGGCCGCCATGAAGTTGGCCAGTGCCAGCATCTCCTCCACCTTGGCGGGGTCCGTTTTCTTGATGAAGCTGAAGATCGCTGCCGGCTGGGCCCGGAACAGGGTGAGCTTGCCGCCGTCCGGGGCGAAGTAGTCCATGGGCTGCATGTTGAACTTCGGGTTGGACGGAAGGACGCGGGCCAGGGCCTCGTGCCAGGAGCCCATGCCGTCGGAGGCCATCAGCGAGGCGCCGGATTCGAAGCGCTGCTTGGACTGCTGCGCGTTACCGGCCACGGCGTCCGGGTGGACCGAGCCGTCGGCAAACAGTTTCGCCGTCCACTCAAGGGCGGCCCGGTACTCGTCCGTTTCCACCTTGTTCTGCAGCTTGCCGTCCACCTGCTTCCACTTGGGGACCACGCCGTGCATGATCTGCGCGCCGTTCCAGACGTCCTCGGAACCCCAGCGGTTCTTGGATTCGTCCGTGAGTTCCTTGGCCAGCGTGCGGTATTCGTCGGCGGACGTGGGCGGCTTGACGCCGAGCTCCTCGAAAAGGTCTGCGCGGTAGAAGATGGCGTCCGAGATCAGGGCACCGGGGTAGGGCAGCCCGTAGAGGCCGCCCTCGAAGCAGCCCATCTTCCACGCCGCCGTCGGAATGTTCGCGAGGTTGGGGTATTTGTTGACCTTGTCCCCGGCGATGAACTCGGAGAGGTCCTGGAAGACGCCCGCGGCCGCCTGCCCGAAGCGCGGCGGCAGGTTCCATCCCGGAATGACCATCCAGTCCGGCACGTCCTTGGGCGAGGCCAGGACTGTCTGCACCTTGTCCGCATAGGCGTTGCCGTCGTTGACCTGGAAGTTGATGGTGGCGCCGAGCTTTTCGTTGACCGCCTGGTAGTAGCTGTTTTGCGGCAGCGCGGGCGGGACAGCCCACCAGGCGGGCGTCATGGCGGTGTAGGTTCCGCCGCTTCCGGGAGGGGTGGGGACGGACTTGACCAGGGACGAGGGGATGCTGGTGAAGCCCGGCGTGGAGCCCTTCACGGAGGGGATGTCCGGGGTGACCAGCTCCAGCGGCTTGTAGGCCGGCACCAGCTTGGCCACCGTCTCGGCCAGGCTGCCGGAGGTGGTTGCCTGCGGCGCGGGGCCGCTGGAGCAAGCCGTCAGCGCAGCCGGTGCAGCGGCGAGGAATACTGCGCCGCTGAGGATGCCGAGGAAGGAGCGGCGGTTGACGCCGGCGGAGGCCTCGTTCAGCAGGCGGCTGGCGGATTTATGGGGGCGTCCCCTTGACGGGTCTACCTGGGAACCGAGCATGACAGCACTCCTTTGTGTGTGAGCCAATGAGGGAAGATTCAATGATTCATCGAACCGATTCGACTTGGATCAGGGTATGACACCAGCACAGGATCCGGCAAGGGCAAAATGTGTTGCGCCTCACAAGTGGGAGTGCAACACTGGGTGTCGCCAGAATTTGTATAAGCGATTCGATAACCCGCTGATTGGACTGCCGTGCGTCTAGAACCCGCCATTCTTCCCTCCCCTGCCGCTGACGCCGCGGGTGACGACATTGTTGATGCCATCGGCGGCGGCGCCACAACGGGCGCGGACGGATACGCTGCAGAGCTGGCCCACCAGATCCTCCGCACGCTGTCCCTCGAGCAGAAGGTGGCAATGCTGCACCAGCACGCCCCGGCTGTTCCGGAGCTGGGGCTGGCGCCTTTCCACACGGGCGCGGAGGCAGCGCACGGTGTCGCCTGGCTGGGACCGGCCACCGTCTTTCCGCAGCCCGTGGGCATGGCCGCCACCTGGGATGCGGACCTGATCGAACGGCTCGGCGAGGCCACGGGCCGTGAGCTCCGCGGGAAGAAGGCGGAGGATCCGTCCGTGGGCCTTAACGCCTGGGCGCCGGTGGTGAACCCGCTCAGGCACCCCTTGTGGGGGCGCAACGAGGAAGGCTTCTCCGAGGACCCGCACCTCACGGCGGAGCTGGCCGGCGCCTACTGCCGCGGCCTCAAAGGCAGGGACTCACACACGTGGCTGACGGTTCCCACCCTCAAGCATTTCCTCGGCTACAACAACGAGCTGGACAGGAACGTCACCTCCAGCAACCTCAGCCCCCGGGTCCTGCACGAATACGAGCTCCCCGCGTACCGCTCCCCCATCGAGGAGGGCGTGGCAGGGGCGGTGATGCTCTCCTACAACCTGGTGAACGGCCGGCCCGCCCACGTCTCCGACCTGGTGCAGTCCGAGCTGCGGCAGTGGCACAACGGGAAGTCGGTCACCATCGTGACGGACGCCGGAGCGCCCGGCTCCCTCTTCAGGGCGGAGAAGTATTTCGACGACGGCCCGGCAGCCTACGCGGCCGCCCTCCACGCCGGGGTGGACAGCTTCACGGACGACGGCGACAACCCGGCGCCGTCCATCGCCTACCTCAACGAGGCGCTTGAGAAGGACCTCATCAGCGAGGCCGACATTGACCGGGCGGTGCTGCGGCTCCTCACGCTCCGTGCCAGGACCGGCGAGTTCACGCCGGAAAACGATCCTTATGCCACGATCGGGACGGACGCCATCGGCGCGGCCGCCCACGTCCGGCTGGCACGGGAAGCAGCCGCAAAGTCCGTGGTGGTGCTGCGCAACGATCCCGGGACCGGGGACGCCTCCGACGCCGGCACCGGCCTGCTCCCGCTGGGCAGCGACCCCGGAACCATCGCCGTCATCGGGACACTGGGGTCCCGAGTGCTGAGCGACTGGTACAGCGGAACCCTGCAGGACGAGGTCAGCATCGCCAATGGGCTGGCCCGCCGCTACGGCGGAGGGACGGCAGCCGGCGTCGTTGCCGAGGAGGGTGCCGACGTCGTTGCCCTGCGGAGCGTCCGGACCGGAGGCTACCTGGGCGGGGACGGCACTGCCGTCCTGACTGCCCAGGCCGCTGTTCCCGGCGAAACGGAGCGGTTTATCGTCAAGGACTGGGGCAAGGGGGAGCTGACCCTCCAGTCGGAACTGACCGGGAAGTTTGTGACGGACACCGGGGACGGGTACCTGCACGCCACGGCTGACCGTGTGGGCGGCTGGGTTGTGCAGGAGACGTTCCGGCTGGACCATGCTGCGGACGGCACAGCCGCGCTGCAGCATGTGGGGACCGGGAAATGGCTGCGGATTGAAGCCGGCACCGCGAGCGCAGCCCTTGTTCCCGGCGCCGGCACAGCCGACCGCTTTGTGCTCCGTACGCTCAAGTCCGGCCACGAGGCCGCCCGGCAGGCCGCCTCCGCTGCCCGCACCGCCGTCGTGGTGGTGGGAAACGACCCCCACCTCGGGGGCCGGGAGACACTGGACCGCACCACGCTGGACCTCCCGCTGGCAGAGCAAGAACTGATCCGCATAGTGCGCGAGGCCAACCCGCGCACGGTGCTGGTGATTGTGTCCTCCTACCCTTATGCACTCGGGGCGCTCGCGGATACGCCGGCCATCGTCTGGACGTCCCACGGCGGGCAGGAACTGGGCAACGGCGTGGCGGACGTCCTGAGCGGTGATACGGAGCCGTCCGGGCGGCTGCCGCAGACCTGGTTCCGCCGGGATGCGGACCTTGCGGACATCCTGGACTACGACATCATCACCTCCCGCTCCACCTACCTGTACAGCCGTGCGGAACCCTTGTTCGCACTGGGGCACGGCCTGACGTACGGCGAGGTGCACTACGAATCGGTTGCCCTGCGCGAACTGCGGGGCGAAGGCCTCCATGGCGCGGACCAGGTGGAACTGGCGGTGGAGCTGCGCAACACGGGTGCGCGCCCGGCGTCGGAACTGGTGCAGGTGTATGCGTCCGCCCCGGGCCACCGCTTCGATTTTCCCCGCCGGCTCCTGGTGGGCCACCAGCGGGTGGAGGTCCCGGCAGGAGGCGCGGCCACGGCAAGGATCCGGGTGCCGCTTCACAGGCTGGCAACCTACAGCGTGGTGGAGGAGCGGATGCTGGTGGAACCCGGCACGTACCAGCTTCTGGTGGGTGCGTCCGCGGAGGATCTTCCGCTGGCCGTGCCGTTCACCGTAACCGGAAAAGCCGGTCCCGGGCGCCGCTCCGGGCGGTGGTTCCGGGCAGCGAACTTCGACTCCTGCCACAATCTGGCCCTGGTGCCCGAAACACCCCTGACCGGCACGGCGGTAGCCCCGGCTGACACTACCCGGCCCGGCTGGGCGCTCTACCGCGGCTGGGAGCCGGCCCCTGCCGACGGCAACCAGGTGCTGCTTGATGTAGTTTCCAGCGAACCCGAAGGCGCTGCCGGCCTGGTGCGCATCCAGATACCCGGACCAGCCGACACCTGGAACACCGTGGGGAGGGCCGAGGTTGCCCCGGGCTACAGCGGAGAGCTTGTGGTTCAGCTTCGCTCCGGCACAGCATTCGGCGACGGCAGCGGCGCCTTCCGGCTGGTGCTGGAAGGCGCCGTTACGGTGAGCCGGGTGCAGCTGGAGTAGGTCTAGCCGGGACGGCCGTCTTAGGCGTCGGCCATCTCAGCGCCTGCTTCTTCGAACTCCACGGCTGCCACGATTTCCTGAGTTTCGGGGTTAATCATGAAGGCCTCGTCCTCCTCCTCGACCATCAGGAACCCGCCGTGGTCGGTTGAGAAGTGCCAGGCCAGGGCACGTTCGCCGTTGTGGACGTAGTTGGGGTCGCCCATGGTGATCTTCAGGAGTTCATGCCCGGCAATGCTGCAGAGTTCGCGGATGATGATTTCGAAGTCGGGCGCATCCTCAAGGGCCTCGGCGTCCGCCTGTGCCTGGCGCTCCGGCAGATCGGGAATCATTGACGCAAGCCGCTCGATGTACGCGCCGACCTCTTCGTCGTCCAGCACCAGCAGCTCCGCCTGGCTGCGGAGCCAGGCGGCGTTGAGTGCCGTAATGTTCTCCCGTTCCAGCAGCTCCTCGAACCCGCCGTCGAGCTCCTCCATCCGGAGGACGCCGTCGGGAACTTCCTCGGAGTCCTCATCCAGGCCGCCGTCCAGGTAGCGCTCCTCGTCCTCCTCGGACAGATCATCAAATGCCTCCACTGCCCGGTTGAACAGGTCAAGATGGGCAGGGGCGCCCATGCCTGCCATGCCTTCCCGGACCAGGGTGTCCGTTTCGGAGCGGTCGACGGCGGTGAAGACGTACTGCGCGAAGCCGCCCTCCAGTGCCTGGGCGAGATAGAAATCCACGTAGTAGCTGCGGACGGCGACAGGCGACATCTCTTCGGTCCGCAGCAGGGCGCCGTGCATGGCATCCACGATGCCGACGTTGGCCTCCACCACGTCCTCGTCAGTCGAATCGATGCTGCTGCTGGTCAGGACGACGGGCTGCTGGCTGGTGATCATGGCAATCCTCACGGCTGTTGACGGGTGGTTCTCGGAACGTTTTTCACGCTACGCGGACCGGGCATGCTCGCCGTTGAGGGGGAAATGAACGTCCGGCGAAGTTTACGTCGCCGGCAGGTTTTCCTTCCGCCGGCCGTGGTGGCTGCCCTTGCCGCCGGACGGCCCGCCCACCGAGCCGCGCTTGACGAGGGTCGCGGCGAATTCGGGTTTGGCCGCCGGCGCCTTCCTGCCCTGGATCTGCCGGATGAGGGCCTCGGCGGCGGCGACGCCCATCTCGTAGACAGGCTGGGCGATCACCGTCAACGGCGGCCTGGTGAGGCGGGTCCAGGCGAAATCGTCGTACATGAGGAACGAGACATCATCCGGGATAGCGAGGCCGAGGTCCTGGATGGCTTCCACAACACTGAGTCCGATCAGGCCGTCCGAGGCGATGATGGCCGTTGCAGGGTCCGGCTGCTGCAGCAGTTCACGGGTGATCTTCTTGATGGTTTCCGGTCCGTCGGCGTTGAAGCGCACCAGATCGTCGGGTTCCTTGAGGCCCGCTTCCCGGAACGCCCGCATGATTCCGTCCCGCCGGTCCGAGATCTGGGAAGAGCCCAGGGACAGGCCCGTGGCGTAGGAGTCATCCGTTCGAAGCGTGGAGATGAAGGCGATCCGGCTGTGCCCGGCCTCAATCAAATAGCGGGTTGATTCATGGGAAATGCCTTCCATGTCCACGGCCACCGTGTCCACGTCCAGCCCTTTGGCCGTGCGGTCCAGCAGGACCAGTGGCCTTCCGGAATGGTGGACGTCCTGCAGGTGCCGGGTCTCAACGGAGGAAGCGGGGGCGACGATCAGGCCGTCTACCCGCTTGTCCAGCAGCACCCTGACGGCGTCCACTTCCGCCGCCCAGTCTTCATCCGTATTGACCAGGATGACGTTGAAGCCGCTCTTTTTGGCGGTGTCCGTGATTCCCCGGGTGGCCAGCCCGAAATGCGGGTTTTCGATATCGCCCAACACCACGCCGATGGTGTTTGATTTTCCCGTGTTCATGCTGCGGGCAAGCTCGTTGGGACGGTAGTTCAGCTCTTCCGCGGCAGCCAGCACCCGCTCCCGCACGTCATCGCTCACCGCCCCGTAGTTGCCCAGGGCGCGGGCGGCCTGGGCCTTGGACACCTGCGCAGCTTTGGCGACGTCGGCAACAGTGACGTCGCGCCGCCGGGAAGCATCAGTACTCATGTCGGCCTTTCGTAATGGACCCTTGACGCCGGAAGTGGCGTCGATTACATTTCTATCCATCGATGTGAGTCCGGTCTCAATCGTAGGCATTGAGACCGGACTCAGCAAGGGTTTCCGGCAAACCCGCCACGGCGGATCTCGATCCTCCATCTCCCCGCTTCCTCACGATTGGAAAACTCGCTGTGATAACTCGAACCACTGTGCGCCCCGCGGCGCTCATTGCCGCGGCCGTTGCCGCCGTCCTGGCACTCTCCGGCTGCGGCGGCTCCTCTTCAGCCTCATCCTCGCCGGCCGAAAACCCCTACGGCCTGATTGAGCCCGGATCCATCCGCGTAGCGAGCCTGGGCGATTCGAAGCCCTACACCTTCACCGACGCCCAGGGTAAGTTCACCGGCTTCGACGTGGAGCTCTTCACGGACGTTGCCGCCCGCGCCGGCGTGGACAATGTGGTCTTCACCGGGCAGGACTTCTCGGGCCTGCTGGCCGCCGTCGCCAACGGGCAGTTCGACGCCGGCGTGGCCGCCATCGGCATCACGGACAAGCGCAAGGAAACCGTCGATTTCTCCGACGGCTACCTGGCCGGGTACCTCACCGTCATCACCACCAAGTCCTCCGGCATCAGCAACGCCGACGGGCTGTCCGGCAAACGCCTTGGCGTGGTGCAGGGAACGCTGCAGGAAGCCTATGCAGTGAAGAATTTCACCTCGGCCGGCCTGGTGCGGTTCCCGGACAACAACACGGCAATCTCCGCCGTCAACAGCGGTTCAGTGGATGCACATTTCCTGGACTACGAAGCTGCGAAGTCCTACCAGGAACAGTTCGGACTGGTCAGCGCCGCGGACATCCCGTCCTTCGACGCGCCGGCCGGGTTCGCCGTCGCCAAGGGCAAGACCGCCCTCAAGGAAGCCCTGAACAAGGGCCTGGCCGAGGCCATGGAGGACGGTACCTGGAAGAAGCTCTACGAGAAGTGGTTCCCGGGTTCCCCAATGCCCGAGCAGTACCTCCCGAAGGCAGAACAGACCGCAACCCCGGCCCCGACAGCAAGCAAGTAGACCACGGGTATGCCCGGGCGGGCCGAACGTTTCCACACCAAGGCCCGCCCGGCTGCCACCGGCACAACTAACACCTGAGAGCATTCAATGGACTGGCTCAACACCATCATCCGCACCTTCTTCGACTTCGGCGCCATGGCCGAAGTCCTGCCCCAGCTCCTGGCGGTAGGCCTCCTCAACACCCTCATCATCTCCGTCGCCGCCACCGTCATTGGCGTGGTCCTGGGCATGGTGGTGGCCGTCATGGGCATCTCACCGTCCAGGTGGCTGCGCATTCCGGCCCGCATCTACACGGACCTCTTCCGCGGCCTGCCGGCCATCCTGACCATCCTCCTGATCGGCCAGGGCTTTGCCCGGCTCAGCCAGTCGATCTTTGGCCCCTCGCCGTACCCCCTGGGCATCATCGCCCTCAGCCTGATTGCCAGCGCCTACATCGGCGAAATCTTCCGCGCCGGCATCCAGAGCGTGGACAAGGGCCAAGGCGAAGCATGCCGCGCCCTGGGGATGAGCTACGGCAAATCCATGGCACTGGTGGTCATCCCCCAAGGCATCCGCCGCGTACTGCCGGCCCTGGTGAACCAGTTCATCGCCATCGTCAAGGACTCCTCGCTGGTCTACTTCCTGGGGCTGCTGGTCAGCGAACGCGAACTCTTCCGCGTGGGCCAGGACGCCGCGGTACTCTCCGGCAACCTCTCTCCCTTGGTGATGGCGGGCGTCTTCTACCTCATCATCACCGTGCCGCTCACCCACCTGGTCAACTACTTCGACAGCCGCTTCCGGGCAGGAAAGCGCCGCCCCTCGGCCCCCACCAGCGGCCTCAACGAAGTCAAGGAACTCGACGCGGCCTCGCCGCTCACTACCGGGAGCAACACATGATCACCACCACCAGCGCCAACCCCACCGCTGACATCGAAACCTTCCACGGCTCCAGCCTGGAGCTGAAGAACCTGACCATGGCCTACGGGGACATCGAAGTCCTCCGCAACGTCAGCCTTACCGTGGCACCCGGCACCACCACCTGCATCATCGGCCCGTCCGGGTCCGGCAAGTCCACCCTCCTCCGCGGCGTCAACAGGCTGCATGAACCCAAAAGCGGAGACGTTGTCCTCGCCGGGGACAGTGCACTGAAGGTCAACCCGGACATCCTGCGCAGCCGGATCGGGATGGTGTTCCAGCACTTCAACCTCTTCCCGGACCACACCGCCCTGGAAAACGTGGCCCTCGCACTCTGGAGCGTCAAGAAGATGTCCAAGGCCGAGGCCAGGGAACGCGCACGCCGCCGCCTGGCCGAAGTGGGACTCGCCGAACGCGCCGACCACCGCCCGCGGGACCTTTCCGGCGGACAGCAGCAGCGCGTCGCCATTGCCCGCGCCCTCGCCATGGAACCGGAGGTGATGCTCTTCGACGAGGCCACCAGTGCCCTGGACCCCGAGCTCGTCAAAGGAGTCCTGACCCTCATGGCCTCGCTCGCCAAACGGGGAATGACCATGGTGGTGGTGACGCATGAGATGGGCTTCGCCCGGAAGGTTGCAGACCAGGTTGTCTTTATGGATGAAGGCGAAGTGGTGGAATCGGGAACCCCCGCGGAGATCTTCGACAACCCGCGCAGCGAACGCCTCCAGCGCTTCCTCTCCGAGGTCCTCTGATGGGCACCGCAGGACAGGGACCCATCCGTACCGCCGTGGTCGGCTTTGGCATCTCGGGACGGGTCTTCCACGCACCCCTCATTGAGGCAAACCCGTCCTTTTCGCTCGATGTCATTGTCACCGCGGACCCGGATCGCGCTGCCGCAGCGGCTGCCCGCTACCCGCGCGCCCGAATCGTGCCGACGGCGGAGGCCATGTTCGCGCTGGCGGCGAACCTGGACCTGGTGGTCCTGGGAACCCCTCCGGCGACGCACTTTGGGATGGCTTCGACGGCGATCGCCCACAAGCTGCATGTGGTGGTGGACAAGCCGTTCGTCACCACCTCGGCCCATGGGGAGGAACTCATGGCCCAGGCGGCCGAGGCCGGCGTGCAGCTGACGGTTTTCCAGAACCGCCGCTGGGACGCTGATTTCCTCACTCTCAGGAAGCTCCTGGATGCAGGCGCGCTGGGCGAGGTCCGGACCTTCGAATCCCGCTTCGAGTGGTGGCGCCCCGAAGGCTTCGGAAACTGGCGCGATTCCGCCACCACAGCCGAAGGCGGCGGGATCCTCCACGACCTTGGCGCCCACCTCATTGACCAGGCGGTCCAGCTGTTCGGACCCGTGGCGCACAGCTACGGCGAAACAGCACACCGGGGACTGGCCCCGGATGCGGCCGACACGGAAGCCTTCGTGTCCCTGCTGCACGATTCGGGGGTGCGGTCCCGTCTGTGGATGAATGGTGCCGCCGCAGTGCCCGGGCCCCGGTTCCACGTCCTGGGCTCACACGCCGGCTACACAAAGTGGGGACTGGACGGCCAAGAGCCTGCGCTCGACGCCGGACTGCCGCCGTCGGACCCGGCATATGGCGTTGAGTCCCAGGAGTCTTGGGGGCTCCTGGGAGTCGACGGCGCAACGGGCGCCGTTCCCGCCGAGCGGGGCGCGTATCCCCAGTTCTACCGGCTCCTCGCCGGCGCCGTCCTGCACGGCGGACCGGTCCCTGTTGACCCGGCAGACGCCGTCGACGTCCTGAAAGTTATTGAAGAAGTCCATGCCCTCGCCTGACGCACCGCGCCTCGGCACATCTTCACACCACCAATCTTCCACACCAGGAAAGCGAGCCACCATGTCCTCCACGAGCCCCGCCAGGAAAGTCGCCGTCATCGGCGGCGGAATCCTGGGCGTTTCCGCCGCCGTCCATCTGGCAAAGGGAGGCGCCCAGGTAACACTTGCCACGTCCGGCCCGTTGGCGAGCGGAGCCTCCGGCCGCTCGATCGCATGGCTCAACTCCTCCGGCGCCCGCTCCGCCGAGTACCACTACCTGCGGATGCTCGCCATCGACCGCTACCGCACCTGGAGCGCGCACCACCCTGATAGCCGCGACTATCTGAGGTTCGATGGTGCGCTGAAATGGGCCGGCCCGGACGAAACCTTCCGCGACACCTTCGCCTTCGAGCGGTCGGGCGGATACCACTCCGTCTGGGTGGACAGCAGGGACGTGGCCCGGATCGCCCCGGACGTGGACGCCGCTGCGGTGGCCGACGAGGGTGCCATCTATAACCCTGGTGAGGGCTGGGTCAACATGCCCGACTTCATAACGGCATTGGCTTCCGAGGCGGCGGAGAACGGGGCGGTGATCATCGAGAACGCCGGGGATGTCCGGGTGGATGTGCGGGACGGCGCCGCGGCCGGCGTCATCCTCGGCGACGGGACGCGGCTGGAAGCCGACCAGGTGGTGCTGGCAACCGGCGGTGAGGTCCCGGCCCAGCTCGCAGCCCTTGGTGTAACGGTTCCAGATGCCACGCCGGCCGCCTTCGTGGTGTTCACCGAACCGCTCGACACGAGAGTGCAGACCGTGCTGAACACCCCGCGCGTCGCCGTGCGGCCCATGCCTGACGGCAGGCTGGTACTTGATGCGGACTGGGCAGAGCAGTCTGTGATCATCGAAGATGACGGATCCTTCACGGTTCCCGAGGAGTCCGTCCAGGGCCTGCTTGAGGAGGCCTCGAAGGTACTCGCAGGGAATCCCCGGCTGACCGCCCAGCGGGTGGCTGCAGGCCTGAAACCCATTCCCGGCGACGGTGAACCGGTGGTGGGCCCGGTGCCTTCGATACCGGGCCTGCACACGGTTTTCACCCACTCGGGCGCGACGCTGGGGCTGATCCTCGGTGAGCTCCTCGCGGAGGAAATCCTGACCGGAACCCCCTCTCCCGTGCTCGCCGCCTTCCGGCTTGACCGGTTCGATGCCGGCGCCCCCGCCCGCGAGGCCGTAGGGACGGGTGCCTGGGCGCCAGTGCACCAGAGCTAACAGTCCGGGAGGTGGTGCGGGCCGGAGCCCCACCCCCTCCCGGGCCGGCAGCGGCATCCCGGCTGCCGCTGCATCCCTGGTTGTCCGTCTGATCCCACCCTGCCGCCCTCAAAGAGCCGGCGGCGCCCTTCGCCCCGCCGGCGAACTAAGATGGATCAGATGACCAACCACCGGCCCGGCCCCGCCGTGGCCTGCTGAAAGTAGCGCGCACCATGCCATCCCAACCGGACGAGAGTGCGGCACTGGCAATACAGACTCCCGCCATCAACGACCGCTCCCTGGCGGCCGGGCTGGCGTATGCCATGGGAAGCCGCGTCTCAGGCATCTCGTTCGACGCCGCCACCGGGCTCATGCTGGGCAAGGTCCGCGGCGGCGCGGACCTGCCCTACTCCACCACCGCCAAGCTGGTCCGCAAGGGCGGCGGCTGGAGCTGCACCGTGGGCGTGTGCAGCTGCCCGGTCCGCAAGGACTGCAAGCACGTGGCGGCGCTGCTCTTCGCCGCCGAGGACAACCCGGCCATCCGCGTCCAGCTGCTCACGCCGTCCACCTCCACCCAGATGTCCCGCACCCCGCCCGGCGCCGCACTGTCCGACTGGGAGCAGGCCCTCAGCCCGCTGATCTCCCAGCCGGGAGCCGCGCCCTCCAACGCCGGAGTGCCGCTGGCGCTCCAGTTCGAGGTGGAAGAACCCGCGCCGCACTTTTCCTACACCGGCCGGCGCGATCCGCAGCGCAGCGTCCGCCAGCTGAAGGCCCGGCCCGTCATCATGGGCGCCAAGGGCAAGTGGATCCGCGGCGACGTTTCCTGGACCACGCTGAACTACCTGAACTTCCGGCGCGAGTGCAATCCCGCGCATGTGGAGTGGATGCAGGAGTTCCTGGCCGCCCACTCCGCGGCAGCCGGCCGGACCTACAACTCCTCCGGCTTCTGGCTCGGGCTCAACTCGTACGCCGGGAAGAACCTGTGGAGCCTGCTGGAGGACGCCGGGAAGATCGGCCTCGCGCTGGTCCACTCGCGCGGCACCGAGCCGGTCCGCCTCGCAGCATCGCCCGCCGCCGTCGGCCTTAATCTGAGCCGTTACGGCTCGCCGCTGGCCGCCCCTTCCGCAGCGGACGCGGCGGTGCCCGCTGCAGCGGCCAAGGACCAGGCGTCCGACGGCGGCCTGGAGCTTGCGCCCGCCATCGCCGTTGAGGGCGTGGAAATTGATCCGGCGTCAGTGGGAACCATCGGCCGCCCGGCCCACGGCATCTTCTTCACCACCGATGCCCTGGCCACCGACGGCGGTGCGCTGCCCGGCGTTGGCGAGGCCACTGCTGGCGAAAACGTGATTACGCTGGCTGCGCTGGAAGGTGGCCTGAGCGAGGAACTTCTGACGTTCGTGACCGCCGGCAGCACGCTGCATATCCCGGCCAGGGACGAGTCGCGCTTCCTGACGGGCTTCTACCCGAAGCTGAAGCAGACGGCCCGGGTCACGGCCCGCGACGAGTCCGTGGAACTCCCCGCCTTGGCTGTCCCCACCCTGTCCCTGCTGGCCAACTACGGTGCCGACCACAGGGTGCGGCTGCACTGGGAATGGCACTACAAGAGCGGAAACCTGGTCACGGCGCAGCCCCTCTGGAGGCACCCCGGCGACCACGGCTACCGCGACGACACCGCGGAAGCCCGGATCCTCGAAGGCCTCGGCCAGCCGTGGGACGTGGTGCCCGCACTGGGTGAGTCCGCCACCGGCGGCTGGGGCACTCCGCGGCTTGCGGCGTCAGCGGAACTGAAGGGCCTGGACACCCTGGCCTTCACCGAGGAGGTCCTCCCCCGGCTGCGCGAAGCCCCGGACGTCGAGGTGGACACCGTGGGCGAGATCGCCGAATACCGCGAGGCCGAGGAAGCACCGGTGGTGTCCATTTCCACCAAGGCCACCGAGCAGCGCGACTGGTTCGACCTCGGGATCCAGATCACCCTGGAGGGGCAGCCGGTCTCCTTCGCGGCCGTTTTTTCTGCGCTGGCGTCCGGCCAGACCAAGATGCTGCTGCCCAGCGGCGCCTACTTTTCCCTGGACCTGCCCGAGCTGCACCAGCTGCGCGCACTGATCGAGGAGGCGCGCTCCCTGCAGGACAACAAGGACGCACCCCTGCAGATCAGCCGCTTCCAGGCCGGGCTGTGGGACGAGCTTGCCCAGCTGGGAATCGTGGACGAGCAGGCGGCCGCGTGGCGTTCAGCGGTGGGCGGCCTGCTTGAAGGCGGCGTGGACGGCCTCCCGCTCCCCGCCACCCTCAATGCGGAGCTCCGGCCCTACCAGCTGGAGGGCTTCAACTGGCTTACGTTCCTGTACCGGCACAGCCTGGGCGGGATCCTCGCGGACGACATGGGCCTGGGCAAGACCGTGCAGGCGCTGGCCCTGATGTGCGCGGCGAAGGAGCTCTCGCTGGCGGCAGCAGATGCTTCAGCAGGCAAGTCCGACGCCGGTGCTCCCTTTTTGGTGGTTGCCCCCACCAGCGTGGTGGGCAACTGGGCGGCGGAAGCAGCACGTTTCGCTCCCGGACTGAAGGTCCACGCCGTCAGCGAGACCTTCGCCAAGAGCAACCAGGCCCCGGCGGAGGCACTGGCCGGCGCCGATATTGTGATCACGTCCTACGCCCTGTTCAGGATCGACTACGAGGCCTACGCCTCCCGCACCTGGTCCGGGCTGGTCCTGGACGAGGCGCAGTTCGTGAAGAACCACCAGTCCAAGGCCTACCAGTGCGCCCGGAAACTGCCGGCGGCCTTCAAGCTGGCCATCACGGGCACGCCGCTGGAGAACAACCTCATGGAGTTCTGGGCGCTCACCTCGATCGTTGCGCCCGGACTGTTTTCCAGCCCCAAGCGCTTCGCCGAGTATTACCAGAAGCCGGTGGAGAAGAACGGCGACAAGGGGCAGCTGGACAAGCTCCGCCGTCGGGTCCGTCCGCTGATGATGCGCCGCACCAAGGACCAGGTGATCAAGGACCTGCCGCCCAAGCAGGAGCAGATCCTGGAAGTGGTGCTGAACCCGCGCCACCAGAAGGTGTACCAGACGCACCTGCAGCGCGAACGCCAGAAGATCCTGGGGCTGATCGAGGACGTGAACAAGAACCGGTTCACCATCTTCCAGTCGCTCACCCTGCTGCGGCAGCTCAGCCTGGACGCCTCCCTGGTGGACCCGGCGCTTTCCGCAGTGCGGTCAAGCAAACTGGATGTGCTGTTCGAGCAGCTGGAGGACCTGGTGGCTGAGGGCCACCGGGCACTGATCTTCAGCCAGTTCACCGGGTTCCTGGGGAAGGTCCGGGAGCGGCTGGACGAGGAGAAGATCGAGTACTGCTACCTCGACGGCGGCACCCGCAACCGCGCGGACGTGGTCAACGAGTTCAAGAACGGCAGCGCTCCGGTGTTCCTGATTTCGCTGAAGGCCGGCGGGTTTGGGCTGAACCTCACCGAGGCCGACTACGTGTTCCTGCTGGACCCCTGGTGGAACCCCGCCTCCGAAGCGCAGGCCGTGGACCGGACCCACCGCATCGGGCAGGCACGGAACGTGATGGTGTACCGGCTGGTTGCCAAGGACACCATCGAGGAAAAGGTCATGGCGCTCAAGGCCCGGAAGTCGCAGCTGTTTTCCGATGTCATGGAAGGCGATGCCCTGGCCGGCGGCGCCATCACGGCGGAGGACCTCGCGGGGCTGTTCAAGGAGTAGCGCTGAAGGCGGGGCTTTGGGCCCTACGCCTGCGCCAGGGCTGGACTTAATCTGGGATAGCAGAGCGACTGGCGGGCGCCTGCCGAATCCCGGGAGGCAAACCGTGAAATCGGCCAATGCGAGCATCATCGCCGGCATCGTCCTGATCTCGGCGGGCGTGCTGTTACTACTGGACCTGCTCAACGTCATCGAGAGCGCCGCCTACGTGCCGATGCTGATCTTCGCCGCCATAGGGGCCGTGTTCCTGTCCCTCTTCATCCGCAGCCCGGAGAACTGGTGGGCCGCCATCCCCGGATCGGTGTTCCTGGGCCTGGCAGCCGTGATTGCCGCCTCCCAATTTACAGACGGCGGCGCCAGCGCCAGTTTCCTGTTCCTGTTCATGGCCACCGGATTCGCCGCGGTCTACCTGCGTCAACGGGGCAACTGGTGGGCGGTGATTCCCAGCGGCGTGATGCTGACGCTGGCCGTCATCGTTACCCTTCCGCAGGATCTGCAGGGCATGCCCGTTGCCGCCGTCCTGTTCCTGGGCATGGCGGCCACCTTCGGAGTCCTGTCCCAGGTTCCCGTGCCCGACGCCGGTCCCGCCGGGCGGATGAAGTGGCCCCTGATCCCGGCGACCGTCCTGGGCGTGCTGGGCGTGCTGGGCGTGATCTTCGCCCTGCAGTCGACGGCACTGCTCATCGCTGCGGACATCCTGGTCCTGACCTTCATGATCCTGGCGGGCGTAGGCCTGCTGGTCTACGCCTACCGCGCCCTACATGGCGGGCACGGCAAGGCGCACGGCTAAGCTGGTACTCCAAGAAACTACAACGTTGGAGAAACAGTGCAAGAGCCGCTCACTCCCCTGCGCGCCGACGCCTTCAGGACGCCGTACCGCGATCCAGTCTGGGACGGCCCGACGGATCCGATCCTGGTTCATGACCACCTCACCGGCGACTGGGTGCTTTTCTACACCCAGCGCCGGGCCACGGCGCCGGGGGTGTCAGGCGTGGAGTGGGTGCACGGCACGGCCATTGGCGCGGCCCGCTCCTCCGACGGCGGTGCAACCTGGCAGTACCAGGGCACGGTGGACGGACTGGTGCCGCCGAAAACTGAACTGCCGGCAACCCTTTGGGCGCCCGACGTCGTACGGGTCGGCGACGAGTGGTTGATGTACATCAGCGTCCTGGGCGGGGTGCGGAAGGACTGGACCGGAAACGCAGAAATCGTGCAGTTCGCCAGCAGGGACCTGGTGGGCTGGGAGTACCTGGGCCCCATCAACCTCGATTCGCCACGAGTGATTGACGCCGCCGTCGCACGCTGCGGGGACGGCCGCTACCGGCTCTGGTACAAGGACGAGGCCCGTGGCTCCAACACGTACAGCGCGGTGAGCGATACCCCGCGTGACCCCTCGTCCTGGACGCTGGAAGGCCTCACCATTCCCGGCCGTCCGCACGAAGGGCCCAAGGTCTTTGCGCTTGAGGGAACGTACTGGATGATCGTGGACGAGTGGCGGGGCCAGGGCATTTACCGTTCGGCGGACGGCACGGGCAGCTGGGTCCGGCAGGAGCACCTGGACGGGCTGATCCTCACCCAGCCGGAGCACGTGGACGGGCGGCCCGTCGTCGGACGCCACGCGGACGTGGTGCCCCTCGCCCCCGGGGAAGACGGCAAGGAGCGGGCCCTGCTGGTCTACTTCACCCACCCGCACTGGGGTGGCGAGGACATCGACACCATGGCCCCGGACCCCAAGACCCGCCTGAGCCACGTCCGCGGCGCGGTGCTGGAAGTCCTGGACGGGAACCTTGTCTGTACTGAACACTGATTTCCGGGCGACCAGGCGCTTCACAACATGACAGAGGACCAACCCCTGGAACTATAAGCCGGCTAATACCGGCACCGGTCCACAGGTTGGCCCTCTGCCTGACTCGTCCTCCGGATGGCACCCACCCGGAATCTTCCAAAACCTACGCGCGCTGCGGAGAGCCCAGCTCCACCGGATCCTCATCCGTAAGGTAAGCGAGCTCGGAGTGTGCCGCGAGGTCGATGCCGCGCATCTCGTCCTCCGGGTTGATCCGCAGGCCGATCGTCTTGTCCAGGATCTTGGCGAGCACCCAGGTGATGCCGAAGGAGTACACCAGCACGGTCACCGTTGCCAGCGACTGGACACCGAGCAGCTCCACGCCGCCGCCGTAGAAGAGTCCGCTGACTCCGTTCGGGGCAGCATCGGTGGCGAAGAGGCCGATCAGCAGGGTGCCCAGGATGCCGCCCACCAGGTGGACGCCCACGACGTCGAGCGAGTCGTCGTAGCCCAGGCGGTACTTCAGTTCGATGGCCAGCGAGCAGACGGCCCCGGCAATCGCGCCGATGGCCACTGCGCCCAGCGGGCTGACCGCGCCGCAGGCGGGGGTAATGGCCACGAGTGCGGAGATCAGGCCGGAGGCTGCGCCCATGCTGGTGGCTGCGCCGCGGCGGAGCCGTTCCACCAGGGCCCAGGCCAGGAGGCCAGCTGAGGCGGCCACAGCGGTGTTGAGGAAGACCACCGATGCCGAGTGGCCGGCGGACAGGGCCGAGCCGGCGTTGAAGCCGAACCAGCCGACCCACAGGAGGCCTGCACCCACCAGCACCAACGGCCGGCTGTGCGGCTTCGCGTGCTCCACCTTGGGCCAGCCCGAGCTCTTGCCCAGGACCAGTGCCAGGGCCAGGGCGGCCGCGCCGGCGTTCATGTGCACGGCGGTGCCGCCGGCAAAGTCGATGGCCTCGATGCCGCTGGCGATCCAGCCGCCGGTCACGCTGCCGTCCTCAGAGGAGAAAGCGAACACCCAGTGGGCAACCGGGAAGTAGACGATGGTGGCCCAGATGCCGGCAAAGAGCATCCAGGCGCCGAACTTCATGCGCCCGGCAGCCGCGCCCGCCACCAGCGCGGTGGTGACACAGGCGAAGAACAGCTGGAAGGCCGCGAACAGTGCCACCGGAATGGACGCCTCTGCGTCCTCGGCCATCAGCTGCCCCAGGCCGGGGAACTCTGTGACGTCACCGATCAGGCCCAGCCCGCCCACTGAATTGCCGAAGGCCAGCGAGTATCCGAACAGTGCCCAGAGGACGGCCACCAGGCTGGCGCCGCCGAAGCACATCATCATCATGTTGAGAATGCGGCGCGAGCCCACCATGCCCCCGTAGAACAGGGCAAGGGCGGGGATCATCATGCAGACCAGCGCTGCGCTGGCCAAAATCCAAGCGACATTTCCCGAATCCATGGGAAACCCCTTTCGTGATGCGAGGAGAGAACGCCAAATCGCCCGTTGGAGCCACTCCGGAGGAGGGACGCGGAGTCAGTACCACGTTCATCGGAGGGCAGCTATTGCCGTCTGGTTCCAACTGTATGGCGGCAGTAATGGGCTGGGTTTCCGGTGTGTTAAATGATCGTTTCAGTCATCCGCACGCGAGTTTCAACCGTCCCGCTGACCGCAGGAGTGCTGCGCAGGAGTGCTGGCCAGCAGTGCTGAAGCCGGAGTGCTGGGCCAGGGTGGGGAAGGCCGGGCGGAGGAAGAAGGACCCTACTTGGCGGAAATGGCCAGGAACGTGATGGGAAGGTCCAGCAGCTCCAACGGCCCGTGCGGCCCTTCGCCGTCCAGCAGCAGGGAATCGCCGGGTTCCATGGCGTACTCGTAGGAGCCGTGGCCGTACACCATCCTGCCGGCGAGCAGGTAGATGAACTCCGTGCCGGGGTGCTGGAACAGCGGGAACACGTCGGAGGCGTCCGTGAGCGTCACCAGCGTTGGCTCCAGGGCATCGGTCCGGCCCTTCAGAGTGCCCAGGACGCGGTATTCGTGGCCGTGCTGGGTGCCGCTGCGGACGGTGAGGCTTCCCTGGCCGCTCTTGGTGAAGGTGGCGTCGCGGTCCGTGTCCGCGCCACGGAACAATGCCGTGACCGGCACTTTCAGTCCATCAGCAAGCCGCTGCAGCGTGGTCAGGGAACATGAGGTGGTGGCAGTCTCCACCCGCGAAATCATCGCCTTGGAGAGGCCTGTCCGGGCGGCCAGTTCCGCCGAGGACAGCCCGGCAGCCGTACGGTAGTGCCGCACCTGGCGTGCGATGACCTGCTCCAGCCGGCCTGCGGCCTGCCCGTCAGCCTGCGCCCCGTCGTCGTCACCGGCGTGATCGGCTGCGTGTTCGGTCATAGCAGCCATCTTAGGCACGGAAGGGCGCGGTAGGACGACGACGGCGGCGCTACCTGGGTGCGCGGGTGTCGCCTGCCAGCCCCGCGAGGGAGTCCGCCAGCGCAAGTGCGCCGGCCTCGGCATCCCGGTCTTCCACCAGCTCTTCGGGGGAATGCGAGATGCCGGTGGGATTGCGGACGAAGATCATGCCCGTCGGCAGGTGGGAGCTGAGGACGCCGGCGTCGTGCCCGGCGCCGGTGGCCAGAATTGGCGCAGCCGGAAGCAGTTCCTGCAGCCGGTCGCGCAGCCCGCCGTCGAAATGCACGGTGGGGCTGAGCGATTCCATGGTCAGGTCCGCGGTGCAGCCCTCCTCCGCGGCGAACACCTGCGCAGTCAGCCCAATGGCTTCCACCAGTGCGGCGGTGACGGAGTCGTCAGGGTGCCGGGCATCGATCCACAGGTCCACGCGGGACGCGATGACATTGGTGCCGCCGGGCACCGGCTGGACCCTGCCCACGGTGGCCCTGGCGTCGCGGTACTTCCGGGCGGTATCGCGGATGCCGACCACCACCTTGGCTGCCGCAATCATCGGGTCCCTGCGGTCCCGCATCAGGGTGGTGCCGGCGTGGTTGCCCTGGCCGCTGATGCTCAGCTTCCAGCGGCCGTGGCCCAGGATGGAGGAGCCGATTGCCACAGGCTGGTCCAGGTCAATCAGTCCCCTGCCCTGTTCCACGTGCAGTTCCACAAAGACGCCCAGCTGCTGGAGCGTCCCGTAGTCCGCTCCGATCAGGCGCGGGTCCTGGCTGTTCGCAGCCGCGACGTCGGCGTAGGTGTTGCCGTCGGGGTCCTTGAGCCGGCGCGCCTTGTCCGGGTCCAGGGCTCCGGTGAGGAGGCGGGAACCCAGGCAGGCAACGCCGAACCGGGAGCCTTCCTCTTCCGGGAAGACCGCGATGGCCAGCGGACGCCGGGGCCGCAGGCCGCGGGTTTTGAGGATGTCGACGGCGACCAGCGCCGATGCAACGCCGAGCGGGCCGTCGTACTCGCCGCCGCCGGGAACGGAATCCAGGTGGCTTCCGGTGACGACGGCGTCCTTCCGGGTGCGTGCTGCGGTATCCCACCAGGCCCAGATGATGCCGTTGTGGTCCGGGTGGACATCCAGGCCGCGCCGTTCTGCCTGCTCAATGAACCAGCCGCGGAGGTCCGTCTCGGCGGTGGAGAACACCGGACGCGAGTACCCGCCCCGTGAGGCGTCCCTGCCGATGGTGGAGATGTCACGCAGGAGGCCGGCAACAGTGGGGGTGCTTGTCCGGCCGGAAGGCAGGGCATCCGCCGTGGGGTCCGCCGTGGGTATTGTCTGTGGAAGGCTCACTGGTATCCGTCCTAGGTGGTCACAGCTGCTGGGGACGCAGTCCGGAACCGGTCCGGAACACCGCCGGAGCCGTCGGCCAGGTCCGCGGCCCACTGCCCGATCAGCGGCGCGAATTTGGCGCCGTGGCCGGAACAGGGGGAGACGATTGTCAGGTTGTCCACGCGGTCGATGAGGAAGTCCTCGTTGGGTGTGTTGGTGAACAGGCAGGTTGTTTCGGCGTAAGGCTTCGGGTCCAGGCCGGGCAGGTAGCGCTGCACGTACTCCACCACCCGGCGGCGGTTGGCGGGGTCCACTTTCCCGGTCTGCCGTGCCGCGGAAGGAATCAGCTTGCCGCCGTTGTACTCCGCCACTTTCTGCCCGGCGAAGCCGGCATCCCGCCCGCCGGGAAGGCCGTAGGCCTGGATGTCCGCAGCCTTGTGGATGAAGGTAGGCCAGCCGCCGGCACCCGGCGCAGCGCCACCGTCGTCATCGTTGGAGGCGTCTTCCTTGGAGGCGTGGTCCGCGGGGGCGTGGTCGCGGTACTTGAAGTGGAAGGCCTGTTCCTGCCGGACGGTGACCTCCGGCAGCCCGGCCACGAAACCTGCCGGAAGGGACAGCCGCCCCAGCAGTGCCGGCAGCCACCCGCCGGCGCTGATCACCACGTTGCCGGCGCCCACCGTCTCCCCTGCAGAAGAACGCAGCCGGTAACCGGTGCCCGTCCGCTCCACACTTTGCAGCTCCCAGTCGGCCAGCAGCCGGACGCCGTGCTCGACGGCGAGGCTTATCATCGCATTGACGGCGCCTTCCGCGTCGATCACCCCCGCGCCGGGGTGCCAGAGGACTTCGGTATCGAAGGCGATCTGCGGCCAGCGTGCGCGGGCGTCGGCCGCGGACAGGAGTTCGTGCTCGATCCCTTCCTCAGCCAGCACCGAGGCCAGCAGCCGGGGATTGCGTTCCGGCCCGTAGTCCACGGCGCCGAAAGGGGTGATCAGGGGCGTGCCGCATGCGGCAGAGAGTCCGTCCCACAGGCCCTTCGATTCCACCACCGCCCGGGTATAGAAGGGGTCGGGGTAGGCGTAGCGGAAGATCCGGGCGGACCCGTGGGAACTGCCGTCGTGGCTGGCCGGGACGTTGCGTTCCAGGATGGTCACCTGGTGCCCCCGGACGGCCAGCTGCCAGGCGGTGGCGGCACCGGCCAGCCCGGCGCCCACCACCACAAAATCTGACGCGCCGGAAAAAGCCTCAGGCATCAGAAGCTTCCCTGCACTCCGGGGATCCACGAGGTGCCGGCCAGCGGCACGCGGGCCATGGCGGATGCCTCGATGGTGAGCGCCACCAAATCCTCGGGCTCCAGGTTGTGCAGGTGCGACTTCCCGCAGGCCCGGGCAATGGTCTGGGCCTCCATGGTGAGGACGCGCAGGTAGTTGGCCAACCGCTTGCCGGCGGCCACCGGGTCCAGCCGGGAGGACAGTTCCGGATCCTGAGTGGTGATGCCGGCGGGGTCGCGGCCATCCTGGAAGTCATCGTAGAAACCGGCTGCGGAACCGAGGGCGGAGTACTCGGCGGCAAATCGTGGATCGTTGTCGCCCAGGGCTATCAGCGCCGCCGTTCCGATCGCCACGGCGTCTGCGCCGAGGGCCATGGCCTTGGCGACGTCGGCCCCGGTGCGGATGCCGCCGGAGACGATGAGCTGGACCTTCCGGTGCACCCCGAGTTCCTGCAGGGCCTGCACTGCCTGCGGGATGGCAGCGAGGGTGGGGATCCCGACGTTTTCGATGAACACCTGCTGCGTGGCAGCGGTGCCGCCCTGCATGCCGTCCACCACCACCACGTCGGCCCCGGACTTCACGGCCAGGGCGGTGTCGTAGTACGGCCGGGAGGCGCCGATCTTGACGTAGATGGGGGTCTTCCAGTCGGTGATTTCGCGCAGCTCGCCGATCTTGATTTCCAAGTCATCCGGGCCGGTCCAGTCCGGGTGGCGGCTCGCCGAACGCTGGTCGATGCCCACCGGGAGGGTGCGCATGCCGGCGACGCGTTCAGTGATTTTCTGTCCGAGCAGCATCCCGCCGCCGCCGGGCTTGGCGCCCTGGCCCAGCACGATCTCGATGGCGTCGGCCTTGCGCAGGTCGTCCGGGTTCATGCCGTAGCGGGAGGGCAGGTACTGGTACACCAGGTGGTTGGACTGGCCGCGCTCCTCAGGCGTCATGCCGCCGTCGCCCGTGGTTGTGGAGGTTCCCACCTCCGAAGCTCCGCGGCCCAGCGCCTCCTTGGCGTTGGCCGAGAGCGCGCCGAAGCTCATGCCGGCGATGGTCACCGGGGTCTGCAGGTGCAGGGGCCGGGTGGCGTGCCGGTCGCCGAGGACTACGTCCGTGTCGCACTTTTCGCGGTAGCCCTCGAGCGGGTAGCGGGACATGGAGGCGCCGAGGAAGAGAAGGTCGTCAAAGTGCGGGACCTTGCGCTTGGCGCCCCAGCCGCGGATGTCGTAGACGCCGGTGGCGGCGGCGCGCTGAATGTCCGCGATAGTGGCGCGGTCGAACGTGGAAGATTCACGGAGGCCCAGCGCGGCAATATCAGGCACACCGGTATTGGGTGCGGGACTGTTCGGTGCCGGGGCCTGGGCAGGAGCAGGAATGGAGGTGATGGTCATGGTGGGCTCCTAGTACTGCGTCGAGTTGTCGACGTGGAAGTGGTAGAGGTTCCGGGCTGAGCCGTAGCGCTTGAAGTCGGCAGGATTGTCCGTGCGGCCGGCGGCGGCGAGCAACTCCGCGAGTTCTGCGAGGTGCTCCGGCATCAACGGTTTTTCGATGCAGTCCGCGCCGAGGGAGGCCACAGTGCCCTTCACGTAGATCCGTGCCTCGTAGATGGAGTCGCCCAGGGCGTCCCCGGCGTCGCCGCAGACCACCAGCCGCCCGGCCTGCGCCATGAACGCGGACATGTGGCCGATGTTGCCGCCCACCACGATGTCCACCCCCTTCATCGAGATCCCGCACCGTGCCCCAGCATTCCCGTCGATGACCACCAGCCCGCCGTGGCCGGTGGCGGCTGCTGACTGGGAAGCGTCTCCCTTGACGTGGACGCGGCCGGACATGATGTTTTCCGCAAGGCCGACGCCGGCATTGCCGTTGATGATGACGTGGCCCTTTTGGTGCATCCCTGCCGCGTAGTAGCCGGCGTGGCCGTCGATGGTCACGTTGATGTCCGCGTCGATGCCGACGGCCAGGCTGTGCTTGCCGCCGGGATTGGCTACAGCCCATGCCTGTCCGCCAGCGGCGTTGTGGACGGCCTGGTTCAGTTCCCGGACGCTGGTGGCGGCCAGGTCCACACTGGTGGTCTCCTGCTCCCGCTCTTGCGGGGTGGTGGTTGCGGTGCTTTCGGGGGCTGTCAGAGTGACCATGTGTAGACCTTTCCGGGTTCCGGTTCAAAGATGCGGGCGTTGTCGATGCCGGGCAGGCCGGCCAGGGCGCGGTACTCGGAGGCCATGGCCACGTAGTCGTCCGTTTCGGCGATGATGGCCGGTTTGCAGGCGATGGGGTCGCGGACCACGGCCATGCTGTCCGCGGTGGTGACCACCAGGGTGTAGAAACCGTCTAGGGCCTTGCCCAGGTTCACCAGGGCTTCCTCGAGGGTGTCGCCCTGCTTCAGCCGGGAGGCGACGTAGCGGGCGCCCACTTCGGTGTCGTTTTCGGAGTCGAACACCACGCCTTCGCGCCTGAGCTCCCGGCGGACAGTGGCGTGGTTGGAGAAGGAGCCGTTGTGGACCAGGCAGAGGTCGTCGGCCACGGAGAACGGGTGGGAGCCGCCGGCGGTAACGGCGGACTCGGTGGCCATCCGGGTGTGGGACAGTCCCTGGCTTCCCGCCATCGCCTCCAGTCCGTGCTCGGCGGCGATTTCCATGGGGTGGCCCACGCTTTTCATGACCGCCACATGCTCGCCGCGGCCAATGATGGTGGCGCCGGGCAGGGTTTCGCTGACCGCTTTCACCAGCAGATCAGTCCCGACGGCGGCGCTCACCAGGGTGGTGTCGCCGACCACTTTGACGGCTGCTGCCGCACCCGCCGGAAGCGCACCGGCAAGGAGAGCCGCGACGCCGGCGGTGATGTCCGCCGTCGTCATTCCCTGGTCCTTGCCCAGCAGGCTGAGGGTGGACATCCCCCGCGAAACCAGGCCGGGGGTGTTGTAGACGGCCAGGCCGGCGGAGTCCGGTCCGCGGTCCACGATCTGGCACAGCATGGAGGACAGCAGGCTGCCCATTTGGGGGTGCAGCGAGGGGTTGCGCAGCTGCAGCGCGGCGATTCCGCACATGGTGGGGGTCCTTACTCAATAGCGTCTGGTGGTGTGACTGGATGGAGGACGGTCAGATCGACGTCAAGTACGTGCGGATTTCCCAGTCGCTGACCTGGTTGTGCCAGCTCAGGAATTCCTCCTCCTTGGCGTCCGCGTAGTACCTGCCGATCTCCGGGTTGCCGCTGAGGCTGGCCAGCATGACCGGGTCCTGCCGCAGGGCTTCGACGGCATGGAGCAGGGTGGCCGGCAGCCGGTGCGCGTCCGGCCTGGACTCGCCGGGACCGGACGGTGCACCCGGGTCGGCGGCTTTCTCCACTCCGTCCAGCCCTGCAGAAATCGCGGTGGCGATGGCCAGGTACGGGTTGGCGGAGCCGTCGCCGGAACGCAGTTCAATCCGTTTGTTGTCCGGGACGCGGATCATGTGGGTCCGGTCGTTGCCGCCATAGGACGCCTTCCGAGGTGACCACGTGGCACCGGATGAGCTGGTGGTGGCGCCTGTCCGTTTGTAGGAATTCACTGTCGGGGCGAGGAACGCCTGGAGTGCCGGAGCATGGTCCAGGATGCCGGCGATAAAGGAGCAGGCGAGGCCGGAAATCCCAAGGCCCCTGCCGTCGTCGTTGTTTCCCTTGCCTTCCGCCCCGCTGCCCGCTGCCGGGAACAGCGCCTCGGCGCCGGACCACAGGGACAGGTGGAAGTGCAGTCCAGTGCCGGTGCGGTCGGTAAAAGGCTTGGGCATAAAGGTGGCCGTCATGCCGCGCTGTTCGGCCAGGATGTTCAGGATGTAGCGGAGGGTGACCACCCGGTCCGCGGTGGTGAGGGCATCGGCGTAGTTGAAGTTCTGCTCGAACTGGCCGGCGGCGTCCTCGTGGTCATTGGCATAGTTGCCCCAGCCCAGGCCGTTCATCGCCTCGGAGATGGAGGTGAGGTGGTCGTACATCCGGGTGACCCCGCGGGCGTCGTAGCAGGGGCGGGGTGAATCGTCCCTGGCGTCGGCGGTACTCAGCGTCCCGTCGTCGTTCTTCTTCACCAGGAAGTACTCCACCTCGGCGCCCACCTTGGCCTGCATGCCCTTCTCCGCAAGGCGGGCCAGGGTGTTTTTCAGGATCACGCGCGGCGCGTAGGGCCAGGGCGTGCCGTTGACGTGGGGGTCGCAGTGGATGATGGCCAGGCCCTCCTTAATGAAGGGCACCGGGGTGAAGGAGTCCAGGTCCGGCACGGCGATCAGGTCCGGGTCCTGCGGCTTCTGCCCCATCAGGCCTGCGGCGAAGCCGGCGAAGCCCATGGCACCGCTTTCAAGTTCGCCGGCGGCTTCTACCGGGACCAGCTTGGCGCAGGGCTTGCCTGTCATGTCCACCAAGGTGGCCAGCAGGAAGCGGACGCCGTGGGCCTTGGCGATGTCTGCCAGGGAAATGGCGGGAGCCCCGGAAACTTCTCGTTCTTCAGCGAACGGCAGGGCAATTACAGCAGGGGTTGCCACACTGGTCATCGAAACGTTCCTGTTCGGTTGGCGTTAGCTATCAGTAAACCTTGTTGCATAAGAGTATCCAAAAATGTGTTTCGCGGGACGGGCGGCAAGGTTAATTTGATGTTTCACGGCAGGCGCTCCCGGAACCGCGTCACGCCAGGCGCCCTCTTGGACGGTCCAGGCTGACAGCCTCCCGGAATCACGGGGGATGCAGCGGCGCGGGAGGCCAAAAGCGTGCCGTGCGTGACGCCGGCCGCGGCTAAGCTGAAGAACAGCAGCCACGGCAGCACGGGCAGGCCGAGCAGGGTGGAGGGCCACAGCCCTCCCTTGAAGCCGCGGAAGGGATAAACGGACATGGCACGAGCGACAGTCCAGGACGTCGCGAAAACGGCGGGAGTGTCCGTGGGGACGGTGTCGCGTGTGCTGAACGGAAGCCCGGCCGTCAGTGCGGCGAGCAAAGAAAAGGTGGCTGGAGCAATCCGCCAGCTCAACTACCGGCCCCTCGCTTCCGCCCGCGACCTGCGCCGTGACCGCACCATGCGCATCCTGGCCCTCGCGAAAAATCTGGACTCACCCATCGTCAGTGAGGCCTTCCGGGGTGTCGGCGATGCTGCCGCCCTGTCCGGATACGTCAGCCTCATCGCACCGACAGCCGGCGAACCCGAGCGGGAACAGCAGCTGGTGGACATGCTGCGCAACGGCTCCGTGGACGGCTTGATCATGTTTTCCCCAACCATGGCTGACGACGAGATCGAAGCAGTGGCCACCCAAATGAGCGTGGTGCAGCTCTGCGAAGTGGCGGACTCGGAGGCGGCGTTCGGCGTATCCATCGATGACCGGCAAGCGGCATACGACATCACGCAGCACCTCATCAAAACCGGAAGCCGGAAGTTGGCGATGATCGGCAACCGGGCGGCGCGCTCCGGCCGGCTCCGGGAGGACGGCTTCCGGAGGGCCCTTGCCGAAGCGGGCCTCTCGCCGGAACACCTGCTGTTCGCAGACGGGGACTTCAACTTCCATTCCGGCCGGAGCCTCACCCGGGAACTGCTGGGCAGCGACCGGCTGCCCGACGCGGTCTTCTGCGGCAGCGACACGGTGGCCGCCGGATGCGTCCGCGAAATTACCGATGCCGGCCTGCGGGTGCCCGGCGACATCGCCGTTGCAGGCTTTGACGACTCCATCCAGGCGGAGATGTGCGTGCCCGGGTTAACCACCATCAGGCAGCCCGCCTACGACATGGGCCGCGTGGCCTTCGACGCGCTCTTCGAGCGCATGACGGAACCCGGGGCGCACCGCCGCGGCCGGACCTACCTCCCCCACGAACTCGTGGTTCGGGACTCAACAAAGGGCTGAAGGGGGTTGACAGCCCAGAACCCCCACTGACAGACTTTTGGAATCGATTCCAGCACTTTCGGGCAGTTCGTATCTTTACGTTGGAATCGATTCCACGCCAAGCAGAACCCACCCAGAATCAAACCAAAGGAAGCAACCCCTTGAACATCGAGCAGTCCCCGGCGCAAGGGGCAGCAGGACAGCAGTCAGCTACACCAGGCGAAGAACCACACTCCAAAGAATTGAGGGTAGGCGTTGTCGGCATCGGCTGGGCCGGACAGCAGCACCTCATGGCCTACAACGGCCTGGAAGGCGTCCGCATCGTGGCGCTGGCGGGAATGGAGGAGGAACTCCGCAACTCGCTGCAGGCCGAATACTCCATTCCGAACGCCTTTGCCGACTGGAAAGACATGCTGGAGCACGGCGGGCTGGACGCGATCAGCGTGGCAGTGCCCACCTTCCTGCACGCGCCCATCGCCATCGCCGCCCTGGAACGGGGAATCCACGTGCTGAGCGAGAAGCCCATCGCGCGCAACGCCGTCGAAGGCCAGGCCATGGTGGATGCCGCCCGCAAGGCGGGGCGCGTCCTGGACGTGGCCTTCAACCACCGCCGCCGCGGCGACATCAAGGCGCTCAAGGATGTCATTGACGACGGCGGACTGGGCCGGCCGTACTACGCCAAGGCCTCCTGGCTCCGCCGCTCCGGCATCCCCACCCTGGGCAGCTGGTTCACCAACCCGGAGCTCGCCGGCGGCGGACCGCTGGCGGACATCGGCGTCCACGCGCTGGACTACGCCCTGCACCTTCTCGGTGAACCCAAGGTGGTGGCCGTCTCCGCCGCCACACATTCGGAGCTTGGCCCCCAGGGGCGGGGCGGTGGAAGCGCCTACTCGGCACTGGCCTCCAGCCACGCATTCGAGGTGGAGGACTTCGCGTCAGCGTTCCTCCGGCTGGAGGGCGGCGGAACTCTCGTGATCGAAGCCAGCTGGGCCACCTACCGGGAAACGGACGACCTTCTGGACTTCACCGTCTACGGCACCGATGGCGGCGCCGAGCTCAAGGTGCAGGGGGCGCCGTTCCCGGCCGTAGGCCAGCTCCGGGTTTTCACCGACAGGGAGGGCGAATCCGCCGACTACGTCCCGCCGGTGCTTCCGGGCCGCGCCCATGACGCAGTGGTGGAAGACTTCGTCACGGCAGTGCGCGGCGGCGAGCAGGCCTGGGGCGAGCACGATGGCTCCCTGGCGCTCTACCGGGCGCAGATCATCGACGCGTGCTACCTGTCCGCACGCGAACAAAGGGAGGTTCGTCTCTAATGAACGACAAGCTGAGAATCCGCGTCTGGAACGAGGGTGTCCACGAGGCCAACAACGAGCCGTCACACATCGGGGAGATCTACCCTGACGGCATCCACGGCGCCATCGCCGCGGGGCTCCGTTCCTTCTACCCCGAAGCGGAAATCACGACGGCGGTGCTGGCCACCGACGACGAGCACGGCCTTGACGAGGACGTGCTCGCCGAGACGGACGTCCTGCTCTGGTGGGGCCACGTGGCCCACCACGAGGTGAGTGACGCCGTCGTCGAACGCGTCCACCGGCACGTGCTCGGTGGCATGGGGCTCATCGTGCTCCACTCGGGGCACTTCGCCAAGGTCTTCACCAAGCTGCTGGGCACCACCTGCTCGCTGGCCTGGCGGAACGACGGCGAGCGCGAGCTCGTGTGGACCGTGAAGCCGTCACACCCCATTGCCGAAGGCGTGGACAGCCCCATCGTCATCCCCGAGCAGGAGATGTACGGGGAACTGTTTGACATCCCGGACCCGGACGACCTGATCTTCATCAGCTCGTTCGCCGGCGGCGAGGTGTTCCGTTCCGGCGTCACCTTCACCCGCGGCAAGGGACGCATCTTCTACTTCAGCCCCGGCGACCAGGAGTACCCGGTGTACCACCACCCGCAGATCCAGCGGGTCCTGGCCAACGGCGTGAAGTGGGCGGCCCAGCCGGAGCTGCACCGTTCCGTCCCGGAGGTCACCAACCCTTCGCGGGACTGGTTCAACGAGGCGTAGGAGTTTTTGTCCAGATACGCAGGGTTGCGGGGCCTTTAAGTCGGCTTATCTGGACAAAAACTCCAATGCGGCGGCGAAGGTGAGGACGGTGCCGTCAGGGAAGCCGAATCCTTCCCCCGGAACAAGGCGGACGGCGTATGCTTCCGCAGCTTCCTCCCCGGCGAGGACGACGACGGCGGCATAGTCGCCGTCGCCAGCCACGCCTGAGGTGCCGATCCAGGGGATAGCAAGGCTCTCCCCCATCGGGTGCGGCGCGTCCCGGCGCCAGGTCCCGGCGTCGTCAAGGCGCAGGCCAAAGCCGGGTACGGGCCGCACCGTACTGGCTATGCCGGATGCCGCATCCACCGGCCAGCCGCCGATCCGGAGCTTCGCTTCCTGTGCCGGGTCCACGCCCCGCACCCGGACCAGCCGCAGCTCCACCGCCCCGCGGGTCAGCGACACCACCGTCACCTCCGGGCCCGGCGTGGCTGTACCCCGGGCGCCGCTGCCGTGGTCCGGCCCGGCGTCCGGATCCACGGAAATCCAGTTGACGGTGCTCCGCGAGGCACCCGCCAGCACCCCGCCCAGGTCCTGCTGCCCGAGGTATTCAAAGCCTGTCCTGTGGGTGGTCTGCCCTGCACTGTCCATCAGGACCACGGCGTTGTCCAGGGACTGCGGTTCCAGGTCCGGGAAGGTGGCGGTGGAGTAGCCCAACCGGGCATAGAGCGGCGAATCCGCCACCTTTACGCCGGCGTTGGCGTGGTCCGTGCCGTGGTTCCGGATCCTCACCACGCCGTCCGCCACCGTCCCGTCCACCTGCCAGCCCGGGGCATGGATAAGCCGCCGGGTGTCGCCGGCTTCCACGGGCAGCGGTTCCTCGACGGCTGTCCAGACGCGGTGGTCCGCCGGCAACGCCAGGCCCAGCATGCCCTTGGCCGCCCAGTACGGTGACCCGGCGCCGGAGTAGGACTGCTTCATCCCCGGGAACTCGCCGTGCCAGCCGATGGAGAGCAGCCCGTCCTCGGTGATGGCGCCCCGGCGGGCAAAGTAGTCCAGGATTCCCGACGCCGCCCGCCGCGTGACACCCGGGCTGAGCCGCGTGTGCCCGGACAGTTCACCGGTCCAGAACGGCGCGGCCGCGGCGAAGCGGTAGATCAGGCTGCGGCCCTGGATGAGCGGGGCGCCGTTGGCCCCCACCAAGTGGACGGCGTCGTCCAGGAAGTCGGCCAGCCTGTCACCGTCAAGCTGTGCCCGGGCCCTGACCCGCGGATCCCCGGGCGCCATCAGCTCCCACAGCTGCGGGTAAACCTGGAAGGCCCAGCCAACGTAGTGGTCAAAGGCACGCTCGGGCCCGTCGGCGAACCAGCCCTGGCTCCGGTACAGGGAGTCGTGGATGGCCAGGCCGGCGTCGATGTCCTGGTCCGAGTACCGGCCGCCCACCGAGGCCAGGAAACTTTCGACGACGATCTGGAACCACACCCAGTTGATGGGCGGGTAGTCCTCCCCGATCACGGTCTCGAACCACGCGATGAGCTGTTCCTGGACGCGCTGCGGCAGCTTGTCCCACAGCATGTCCCGCGTGAGGGCCAGGCCGACGGCCAGCGAGGCCGCCTCCACTTTCGCCTGGCCGAGCTCCCCCGGGGTTGGCCAGCGGTCCGGGTTGGCGGGATTGGTGCCGGCATCCAGCCCCCGGGCATACCAGTCGGCGATCCAGCCAGTGCCGCCCGGGTCCCCCGCCATCCGGAAGGAGGCCAGCAGGAATGTCCGTGCGAACGCTTCGAGAGAATCGCTGCGCGGGCCATAGGCGCTGTTGGCGCCGGGGAGGTGGATGTTCGCGTGGTCCTCAGTGGCATGCCGGTGTGCCGAGCGCAGCAGATAGTCCGCGTAGGCGCACCAGTGCTCGCGGGTCAGGCCGGTGAACGGCGAGAGCTGCCGGTCCAGCGGGGGCAGGAGCAAGGAAACGGGTGGAGCTGTGGCGGGCATGGATTCCTCAGAGGGTCAGGTGGTGTTGGCGGGTCAGGCAAACAAGAGGGTCAGGCGGGCGAAGCAGGTCAACGGGTCAGCGGCTCAGCCAGGAGATGGCCCGCCCCAGCAGTTCCCGGTGTTCGGGCGATTCGTAGGAGGCGGCGTCGTGGCCCAGGGCGTCATAAAACGTGCGGCCGGCCGGATGTCCGTCGGATGACTGGCGGAGCAAGGACCACACCAGCGGGTGCTCAGTGCCTTCATGTGTATGGGTGGCGTGAACGGTGTTGCCGGGGGCGGTGCGCAGCCAACTGTAGCGCTCATCGGGCAGCGTAAAGTCCTGCATCCCCGCAACCAGGGGGCCGGACCCGGGCCGGATCCGGACGGTGGCCGGTCCGTAGTCGGGGTGCATGGACGTTCCGCGGACCCAGCGTCCCCCGAGCCCGCCTTCCCATTCCGGGCAGTCCACGAAGCTGGTGGAGCTGGAGTGGCTCACCAGCATGGGGCGTCCCGAGCCAAGCCACCGCACCAGTCCCGCGGCGGCCACAGGAGTTCCGGGGGACGGACGCCCGTCGCGGGGCAGCCCCACATTGACCACCAGGAGTTCCGGCAGGTCAGTGTCCGCGGTCCCGGCCAGTTCCTCCAGCGCGGTGTCCACGTCGCCGGGAATCGCGACGCCGAACCCCGCCTCCCGCAGCAGGCCGGCCAGGGCGGCGGACGTCTCGGCGAAAGGATGCCACGGGTCCGAGTAGCGTCCCTCACCGCTGAGCAGCAGGGCTTTCGGCGCGGCGGCAGGGTCCCGGCCAGCATCCCGGCCAGTGGGAGGGGCGGTCACTGCGGGACCTGCAGCATGCCGGCTGCCGGGGCCTGCGGGGCGCCCGCCGAGGACTCGCGCAGGATCAGTTCCGGGTTCAGCTCGATCCGGTGCACGGGCCGCATCCGGCCTTCCGCCAGCCGTGCCGCCATCAGCTGCACGGCCACCTTGCCCACGTACTGCTTGGGCGGCCGCACCGCGGAGATGGCCGGCTCCGCAAGGTAGGCCACTTCGTCGTCATACCCCACAATGGCGATGTCCCCGGGCACCCGCAACCCCTTGTCCACGCAGTGCTGCACAAACGCCACCGCCTGCGTGTCGGAGTGGACCAGCATGGCGGTGGTCCCGGTTTTCCGGCACAGCGCCAGGACGTGGTCGAAATGCGTGGCACGCCCTCCGTTCTCCGGCTTCGCCGAATCCTCGTGCACAGAGCCTTCCAGGGGAATCTTCAGCGCGGCAAGCGCCTGGTGCCAGCCGCGCACCACGTGCGGGCTGGTGGGGCTGGAGGAATCTGTGAGGCAGCCGATCCTTCGATGCCCCTCCTGCCACAAGTGCCTGACGGCCATCCCCGCGCCGAAGGCATGGTCCGTGGCCACCCACTCCAGCCGGTGGGCCGGGATCTCAATCGGCGAGCGCCGCTCGGCGAGCACCACGGGGATGGGCAGGGCGTTGAGCCAGCGCAGCAGTTCCTGGCTCTGGTCCCCGGTCATGTCCGGCGCCACGATCAGCCCGTCGATGTTCTGCGTGTCCAGCAGGGCCTGCACCTGGCGGCGGTTATCCGCGGCGTCATAGGCGGACCCCCGGACCAGGATCCGGAGGTTCTGGTCCTCGGCTTCCGCCCGCGCTCCACTGATGACCTGCGGCCAGTAGTAGTCCAGCGACGGCACCACCATCCCGATGGAGTAGCTGTGGTGCGGAGGGCGGCCCGCCGCCGTCGACCGGTCCAACTTGCTGGGCAGGGTGGCGCCGCCGTGCACCCGCGACACCAGCCCCTCGTCCGCCAGGATGTTGACGTCCCGGCGGATAGTCAACTCGCTGACACCCAGCTTCGCCGCAATGCCGCGGACAGTGATGGCTCCGTGGGCGCGGAGTTCCTCCATCAGCCGTTCCCGGCGCTGCAGGGAGAACAGGGACTTCCCTGCCGGTTCGGCGGGTTGTTCCGGGCTCATGGGGTTACCTCCGCGGTGAGGGTGAATGCGCCGGCGGCGCGGGGTCTTGTTTCTGTCAGTTCTTCAGTCATCGGCAGGCGGAACCGCAGCCGGGTCAGCTTTTCGCCCCAGACGCCGGCAAGGAGGGGATCGTCCAGCGGCCATTCGTCCACCAGCACGACGGCGGAGGCGGGCTCCCAGCGCAAGGCTAGGCCCCGGGTTCCGCCAGCGCCGGGGATCCCCACGGGCAGGACCGTGGCTGCCCCCTGTCCCAGCCTGACGGTGCCGGCCGCCAGGTAGGCGATGTCGACGTCGGACGTTCCGTCGTCCCGCGCCCCGTCAAGGTCCCAGCGGTCGGCCACAACGACCTTCCCGGCATTGCGGTCCAGGGATGAGGTGCGGGTCCACGCGTCCGGCCGCAGCCCATACGCCGCGCCGAGGGCCAGCTCAAGGGTGGGCTTGTCGGCCGCCGGTTCTGCCAGCACCACGGCCGCGTACTCCCCGCCGGCGCCTTGCTCCAGTCCGAAGGGCGCCGGGACGCTGTGCCAGGCGCTCTGCATGGCGCGGATTTCATAACGGTCCGGTCCGAACGTCATGGCGGTGTAGGTGGGCTGGCCGGCATCAACCAGCAGGGGAACCCCATCAGCTGCGACCACCACGGAGCCCACATCCTTGTGGTTGTGGTGCTCGCCGTTGTGCCCGCCCTTGGCTGCCAGGAACAGGCCCCGGGACGTTCCGGCCGCCTCCCGCGCCACCATGATCTGGACGGACGGAAACCAGGCGAACGGAACCAGCGGCGGAGTTTCCGCCTTTTCCACACCGGCCTCCCCGCCCACCTCCTCCACCGTGGCCACGAGCGAGTGCAGCACTCGTCCGAGCCCTGCGGCCGCCTCAATCCGGAGGGCCGCCATGGCTGCTGCGTGACGGGCGGCGTCCTGGTCCCCAAGGCGCACCGCCCAGCCGTGGAGTATGTCCCAGGGCAAGGCCGCTGCTGCCTGCGCGGGGCCGTCGGCCACGTTCAGGAACCAGTTGGCGCCGATGTGCATCCGGTGCGGAAAAGCCACCAGTTCGCGGACCACCGGCAGGCCGGCGTCGAGCCCTCCCCCGGTGGCCTGCTCCAGCAGGGCCAGGCCCTCGAGTGCCCGTCCGGCGCCGTTCCACCAGTAGGCGAAGCCCTCGTCGATGGCACCGTCGGCGGGAAGGGAGGCGAGGAAACGGCCCAGGCCCTCGATGCACCGGGCAACTGTTCGCGCCTGGGTTTCGGGGTCATCCACCAGGAAGAGCGCCGCGGCGATCAGGTTGGAGTGGATCCAGGGGTTCCAGTTATGGACGTCCCCGTCCAGTCCCAGCCAGTGCCAGTCCATCCGGTCCAGGAACGGCCGGATAACCCTCCGGGCAGCCTCCCCGCGGATCCGCGCGCGCAGGCCCGGGGCCCGTTCGTCCAGCTGTCCGCCCAGGACATGGTCAAGCCACGCCAGCTGCGCGGCCACTTCCCCGGCGCCGAGGTCCAGAAACGGCCGGCCCAGGTCCGGCACCACTTCCCTGCTGCGGGCAAACACGTCATCGTGGGCGGCCCAGCTCCAGGAGCTTTGCTCACAGAGGAGGTAGGCGCCGTCGATCACCTCGTCCAGCCAGGCAGCCGGCCCTGCTCCTGCGCCGGAAGCTGGCCCACCGTCGTCGGACACCAGGGCCATCACCACGGCGCGGGTCAGCCGTTGCTGGCGGGCGGCCACCAGCCCCTCGTAGGCGGTCCGGTTTCCGTCGCGGAAATACCGCGCATAGTGGGAAACCAGCGGCTGCGGCCACGGCTTTCCCCGCTCGTCGCAGGCCTGCTCGCGCAGCGGACCGAGGACCGCAGCATCTGCCGGGCGCCACCGGAGGTCACCTGCGCCGGGCAGCTCAAGCCGAGCCCGGGCACCGCGCAGCAGGGACACGAGCCCCGAGGCTGAAGCGGCGGCGCCCCAGGCAGTTGCCAGGGGATCGACGCACGTGGCGGCGGGAAGGGCAGCGCCGGTGCGTGGTGTCATCGGGGTTCCTCAAATGTTCGAATGTGAATGTTTTAGAACGAACATGATCAGCTTGGATGATCTGTCTTGTTTATGAGTATCTACTGATTGTTAGATGTGATGCAAGACATGAAACTGAGCCCTGCCGGGCGAACACCACAACCCGAAAGGAGGCGTCGTGTCCCGAAAACCGAAGGCGCTGCTGGTCATGAACCGCGGTACTTTTGCGGACCAGTTTGATGCATCGCGGCTGGAGCGCCTCGCAAACCTGGTGGAGCTTGGCGCGCAGCCGTGGACCACGTCACTCGACATCAAGGAACACCCCGGACTGGCCCCGCGCCTTGCGGAGGTGGAAATCCTCCTCACCAGCTGGGGCGTCCCCCGCCTGGACAAAAATGCGCTGTCACTCATGCCTGGGCTCCGCGCTGTCTTTCACTGCGCCGGGACCGTCCGCAGCTTTGTCAGCCAGGAACTGTGGGACCGCGGCATCCTGGTCACCAACGGCGCAGACGCGAACGCCATCCCGGTAGCCGAATTCACGTTTGCCTCCATCGTCCTGGCCGGCAAAAAAGCCCAGGTGCTGTCCAACGATGCCCGTATCCACAGGGAGGACTGGAGCTACAGCACCCTGCGCGGCGAGCTGGGCAACATCGGGCAGACCATCGGGGTCATCGGCTTCTCCCGCATCGGGCGCAGGGTTGTCCAGCTGGTCCAGCAGCTCCAGGACGTCACCTGCCTGGTGAGCGATCCCCATGCCGACCCGTCAGCCGTGGCCGCAGCAGGAGGGCGGCTGGTGCCCCTGCCGGACCTCCTCGCGGCGTCGGATGTCGTTACCGTGCACGCGCCGGCTCTTCCGGAGACACGGCATATGCTCGGCGCAGCCGAACTGGGGGCGATGAAGGACCATGCCACCCTGATCAACACGGCCCGCGGTTCGCTGGTGGACACCAGCGCCCTGGAAGCCGAATGCGCCACCGGCCGCATCAACGCGCTCCTGGACGTCACGGAACCCGAACCGCTGCCGGCAACCTCCGTCCTGTATGACCTCCCCAACGTCGTGATCACTCCGCACATCGCAGGCTCCCTGGGGAGCGAAACCCGCAGGATGTCCGACGCCGCCCTGAACGACCTGGAACGGTACCTGACCGGACAGAAGCTGCTGGCGCAGGTTGTCTCCGGCGACCTCTCCCTCAGCGCCTGAGCACTCCGGCACCTGAGGCACCGCACCAAATTTCGCCGCAGCCGCGGCAAACCCGCATCCCTAGTAAGGAGAACGCAATGAAGCGCACAACCCTCGCCGCCATCGCCCTGGCAGTGACAGCAGGACTTGGCCTGACCGGCTGCGCCGGCGCCGCCGGTCCCGCGGAACCCCAAAGCCAGGACGGCAAAACCCGCCTGACGGTATCCGTGTGGAACTACGAAGGCACACCGGAATTCAAGGCCCTGTTTGACGGCTACGAGGCCGCAAACCCGGACGTCGACATCGAGCCCGTGGACATCCTCGCGGACGACTACCCGCAGAAGGTGACCACCATGCTGGCCGGCGGGGACACCACCGACGTCCTGACCATGAAGAACGTCATCGACTACGCCCGCTACGCCAACAACGGCCAGCTCCAGGAAATCAACGGTGTGGTGGACACCGTGGGCAAGGACGATCTTGCCGGACTGGACGCGTTCGACATTGACGGCAAGTACTACGCGGCGCCGTACCGGCAGGACTTCTGGCTGCTCTACTACAACAAGGAGCTGCTCAAGGCCGCCGGCGTCGAAGAGCCCAAGGACCTGACCTGGGATGAGTACACCGCGCTGGCCCAGAAGCTCACCACCGAAGAGGGCGGCAAGAAGGTCTACGGCACCTACCACCACATCTGGCGCTCGGTTGTGCAGGCCATAGCGGCGGCACAGAACAACGGTGACCAGATCAGCGGTGAGTACGGCTTCTTCGAAGACCAGTACAACACCGCACTGGAGCTGCAGAAGAGCGGTGCCACCCTGGACTTCGGAACGGCCAAGAGCCAGAAGACCAGCTACCGGACCATGTTCGAAACCGGCCAGGCCGCCATGATGCCCATGGGAACCTGGTACATCGCCGGCGTCCTGCAGGCCAAGAAGGACGGCAAGACAGACGTTGACTGGGGCCTGGCTCCCTTGCCGCAGAAGGACTCCAACGGCAAGGTATCGACGTTCGGCTCACCCACGGCCTTCGCCGTCAACAAGAACGCCGCGCACTCCGAGGAAGCCAGGAAGTTCATCGAATGGGCTGCCGGTGAAGAAGGCGCCAAGGCCATCTCCAAGATCGGTGTGGTCCCGGCCCTGCAGAACGACGCTGTCACGGACACCTACTTCCAGCTCGAGGGCCTGCCCACGGATGAGTTGTCCAAGAAGGCGTTCTCTCCCGACGAAACCGCGCTGGAAATGCCGGTCAGCGACAAGTCTGCCGCCACGGACAAGATCCTCAACCAGGAGCACGACCTCATCATGGTGGGCGAACGCTCCGTGGCAGACGGCATCACCGAGATGGGCAAGCGCGTCAAAAGCGAAGTCCTCGGTCAGTAACAGGCAGCCATGACTACTGAAACACTTCCTCCCGTTGCCCCGGCTCCAGCACCTGCCCACAGCCGGGGCAACCGGAAGCAGGCGCGGCGCAACACGCTGATCGGGTGGACGTTTATCCTTCCGAACTTCCTGGGCTTCCTGGCCTTCACCCTCATCCCCGTAACCGCGGCGTTCGCCCTCTCCTTCATGGAGTGGACCTCGTTCACGGCGCCCCGCTGGGTTGGGCTGGAAAACTTCCAGCGCATGTTCCAGAGCGACACATTCTGGGTGGCGCTGCGCAATACCGTGGTCTACGCCCTGGGGCACGTCCCGCTCACCATGGCCCTGGCGTTGGTCCTCGCTTTGCTGCTGAACCGAAAGCTCAAGGGCATCGGTTTCTTCCGGGTGGCAATCTTCTTCCCCTACATCACCTCCCTGGTAGCGGTGGCGGTGGTCTGGAACATGCTGTTCAGCCCGGACAACGGACCCATCAACCAGTTCCTGAACGTTATCGGCATCGCCGAAACCCCCGGCTGGACCTCCAGCTCCGACTGGGCCATGCCCGCCGTCATCATCACCAGCGTCTGGCGTGACATGGGGTACTACATGATCCTGTACCTGGCCGGCCTGCAGGCCATCCCCACCGAACTCTACGAAGCAGCGGAAGTTGACGGCGCCAGCCCCTGGCAGCGCTTCTGGAACGTCACCATCCCCTCCCTGCGGCCCACCACGTTCTTTGTGGTGGTGATGCTGACGGTCTCCAGCTTCAAGGTGTTCGACCTGATCGTGGTCATGACCAACGGCGGACCGGGACGCGCCACAACCGTGCTGTCCCAGCTCATTTACCAGGAGGGCATCGGCGAAGGGAAGTTCGGATACTCGTCCGCCATCTCGCTGGTGCTGTTCGTCATCGTCCTCACGGTCACCGTCCTGCAGTTCAAGATCCAACAGCGGAGGGAACGCTGATGACCAACATGGCCGAAGACCTCAAGGCTGAGGCGCCCTTCGCCGGGGAGGGCCTGGCACCCGCTCCGGAAGACCGCCGTCGTACGCAGCGCGACTCGCCACGGGAACGGAAGAAGCGCACCACCGACGCCGTCATCTACGGCGTGCTCGTGGTGCTGGTGGCGGCACTGATGGTGCCGTTCATCTGGATGGTGTCCTCCTCGCTTAAGGAGAACAACCAGGTCCTCACGGTGCCGATCCAATGGATTCCGAGTGAATTCGTCTGGAGCAACTACACGGACATCTGGACCCGGATCCCCATGATGGGGTACCTGCAGAACTCGCTGTACCTCGCTGTCATCATCACGTGCCTGCAGGTCCTCACCGGTTCGCTGGCGGCCTACGGCTTCTCCAAGGTGCGCTTCCCCGGCCGGGACGTGCTGTTCCTCGCGTACATCGGCACCATCGCCGTGCCGTGGCAGGCGTACATGGTGCCGCAGTACATCATGATGCAGAACCTGGGCCTGACCAACAGCTTTAACGCCCTCATCCTGTTGCAGGCCTTCGGCGCGTTCGGCGTGTTCCTGATGCGGCAGTACTACTTGACCATTCCGGACGAGCTCTGCGAGGCCGCCCGGATTGACGGCCTGAGCGAGTACGGAATCTGGGCCCGGGTGATCCTGCCGCTGTCCAAACCGGCACTGGCCAGCCTGGCGCTACTGACGTTCGTGAACACCTGGAACGACTACATGGGCCCGTTCATCTACCTCACCAGCAACCGCCTCTGGACCGTCCAGCTGGGCCTGCGTTCCTTCGTGGGCCAGTTCGATGCCGAGTACGCCATGATCATGACCGGTTCCGTGATCTCCGTGATCCCCATCCTGGTGATCTTCCTGGTGGGCCAGCGCTACTTCATCCAGGGCATCGCCACGAGCGGCATGAAGGGATGACCTCCGTGGCGCAGCACCCCACCCGTTCCCGGCGGCGCGGCCTGGCCGGACGCCTTCCCAGCCCCGGATTTGAAACCTTCGGCGGCATCTTCGGCTTCGTCTACACCTTCCTGGCCGGGAACGTCCTGCTGGCCCTGGCGAACGCGCCGCTGGTGCTGTGCCTGGCCCTGGTGGCGGACCCCATCGCCGCCTGGCCGTTCTTCCTTGCGCTTTCGGTGACCGTTCCGCCGTCGCTCGCCGGCCTGTTTGCCTCCTTCCAGGCATTGAACGACGACGGCGCCGCGGTTAAGCCGGTTGCATCCTTCCTCAGGGGCTACTTCGGCGGTTTCCGGCGGGCCGCCCCGCTGGGGCTGGCCGCCGTGGCAATACTGCTCTTCCTTGGCGTGGACCTGGCGGTCACCCTGTCCATGCCGGCAGCGGCCGTGCTGGTTCCCGTCATCGTGGTGGCTGCCGCCGTCACCGTGGCCGTCACCGTAACGGCGAGCGCCGGCGTCGTACTCTTGCCCGAAGCGGGACTCAAGGACCTGCTCAAGGCAGCCCTCTACCTGTGCGTGCAGCGCTGGTACCTGAGCATTGCCGCGCTTGTCCTGCTGGGCATCATCGCCTCTGCCGCGCTGCTGCAGCCCGTGCTGGGCGTGGCCCTGGCGCCGGCCCCGCTGCTCTTCGTGGTGTGGAGCAACTCGGCCTACGCTTTCCACGCGGCGCTCCGCACTCCCTAGCTGCGAATTCCCCAGCTGCGGATTTCCCCATAGCCGGAGCGGGTTCCAGCAGGTACAACTGAAAGATGACTACCCCAGAGCTGGTGCTAGGCCCCATGATGCGGTACGTGGACCAGACCTCGGCGAGCATCTGGGTGGAAACCCGGGACAACGCCCGTGTGACGGTGGCCGCCGGTGCCGGGCAGTGGGAAGCCCGGACCTTCGCCGTCCACGGCCACCACTACGCGCTGGTGGAAGTGGACGGGCTGGAGCCCGGATCCGTGACTCCCTACACGGTGGCAGTCAACGGAGTACCGGTGTGGCCTGAGCCCGGGACGGGGTTCCTGCCGCCGGTAATCGCCACCCTCAAACCCGGCAAGCCGCTGCGCCTGGCCTTTGGTTCCTGCCGCACCAGCGTCCCGCACGACGGGCCCGGAAACCGGAGCCACGGCGTGGACGCCCTGCGGGCCTACGCCCTGGAGATGAGCTCCGGCGGCAAGGAGCCCTGGCCGGACCTGGTGGCGTTCCTCGGGGACCAGGTTTACGCCGATTCCACCAGCGAACAGATGCAGGAGTTCATCAAAGCCCGGCGGGACATCACGGAGCCTCCCGGCGAGGAGCTCAAGGATTTTGAGGAATACGCGCACCTCTACAACCTGGCCTGGTCCGACCCCGCCAACCGGTGGCTGCTGTCCACCCTGCCGAGTGCCATGATCTTCGACGACCATGACATCCGTGACGACTGGAACGCGTCGCGGAGCTGGCGGGAGGCCATGTCCAAAACCACTTGGTGGCACGGACGGATCGTGGCGGGCCTTGCGTCCTACTGGGTGTACCAGCACCTGGGAAACCTGTCCCCACAGGAGCGGGCCGCGGATGTGATCTGGCAAAAGATTGCCTCCCACCGCGGGGACAGCGAACCAGACATCAGCACTGAATTGGACAGTTTCGCCGAACGGGCCGACCAGGATCCCGAAACCTACCGGTGGAGCTTCTGCCGCGACTTTGGCGACACCCGGCTGCTCGTGGTTGATTCCAGGGCTGCCCGGAACCTGGACCCGGAGCACCGCGCCCTGCTGGATGATGCGGAGATGGACTGGCTGGACGCCCGGATGCGCGGCGGTTTCCGGCACCTGCTGGTGGCAACGTCCCTGCCGTTCCTTCTGCCCATGGGCCTGCACCACCTTGAGGCCTGGGACGAGGCAGTCTCCGAAGGCGCCTGGGGCAGGCTCCCGGCGCGGTTCGGCGAAAAACTGCGCCAGGCCGTGGACCTGGAGCACTGGGGCGCCTTCCAGGAGAGCTTCCGGCGGGTTGCCGCGATGGCTGAGGACGTGGCCGACGGCGGCCGCGGACCTGCCCCGGACAGTGTCACCTTCCTGTCCGGGGACGTGCATTTTTCCTACGTCTCCGAGGTGGAGAGGACTGCGGGCAGCCGCATCATCCAAGCCGTCTGCTCGCCCATCCGCAATCCACTCCCGCGGGTGATGCGGTCCTTCGGGGCCGTGATGTCCTACGGCCTGGCCACGCCGATCGGAGCGTTGGCCGCGCGCTCAGCCAAGGTCCCGGACCCGCCGTTCCGCTGGTCCGGGATCAAAGGCCCATGGTTCGACAACAACCTGGCCTGCCTCGAAGTGGTGCCGGAGGGACTGAAGCTGTGGTGGCAGCGGGGCGTCGTGGAGGGAGGCGACAACCTCAACCCGCGCCTGGAACGCGTGGCGGAACTAACGGTCGCTCCCCGCAGGACGGCGGGGAATGCTGCCGTTGCACCGCCCTAGATCAGGCCCTGTGCCAGCATCGCGTCGGCCACCTTCACGAACCCGCCGATGTTGGCGCCGAGAACGTAGTTGCCCGGGTCACCGTACTCGTCGGCCGTGGAGGCGCACCGGTGGTGGATGCCCACCATGATCTCCGTGAGCCGCTCCTCAGTGTGCTCGAAGGACCACGAATCACGGCTGGCGTTCTGCTGCATTTCCAGCGCAGAGGTGGCCACCCCGCCGGCGTTTGCCGCCTTGCCGGGGCCAAAAAGCACGCCGGCGTCCTGGAAGACTGACACGGCCTCGCGGGTGGACGGCATGTTGGCGCCTTCCCCGATCGCAATGAGCCCGTTGCGCACCAGCCGGGCGGCAGCATCGCCGTCGAGCTCGTTCTGCGTGGCGCAGGGCAGCGCCACGGAGGCTTCCACATCCCAGACGGAGCCGCCCTCCACGTAGGAGACGCCGGCGCGGCGTTCGGCGTAATCCTTGAGGCGGCCGCGTTCCACTTCCTTGACTTCGCGGAGAAGCGCGACGTCGAGGCCCGCCTCATCCACCACGTAGCCGGAGGAATCGGAGCACGCCACCGCGGTTGCACCCAGGGATTGGGCCTTGGCGATCGCGTTGATGGCCACGTTTCCGGAACCGGAGACCACCACGCGCTGGCCGTCAAATGATGCTCCGCGGGTCTTCAGCATCTCCTGGGTGAAGATGACCGTTCCGAAGCCGGTGGCTTCAGGCCGGACCAGGGATCCGCCCCAGGAAATGCCCTTTCCGGTGAGGACGCCGGATTCGTAGCGGTTGGTGATGCGCTTGTACTGGCCGAAGAGGTACCCGATCTCCCGCCCGCCCACGCCGATGTCGCCGGCCGGGACGTCGGTGTATTCGCCGATGTGCCGGTACAGCTCGGTCATGAAGGACTGGCAGAACCGCATCACCTCGCCATCGCTGCGGCCGCGGGGGTCGAAGTCCGAGCCGCCCTTGCCGCCGCCGATGGGCATGCCGGTGAGGGCGTTCTTGAAGATCTGTTCAAAGCCCAGGAACTTGACGATGCCCAGGTAGACCGAGGGGTGGAACCGCAGGCCGCCTTTGTACGGGCCCAGCGCCGAGTTGAATTCCACCCGGAAACCGCGGTTGATCTGCACCCGGCCGGCGTCATCGGTCCAGGGGACACGGAAAATAATCTGGCGCTCCGGTTCGCAGAGCCGCTCCAGGATGGCGGCCTCAAGGAACTCGGGGTGCCTGTCATGGACGGGGCCCAGGCTTTCAAAGACCTCAACTACTGCCTGATGGAACTCCGTTTCACCGGGGTTCCGGGCCAGGACTGTGTCCCTGATGGCCTCCAGCCGTGCATCCATGAACTTTTCCTTACCGTGGGCGTACTCCGGAACTGCCGCACGGAGGGCGGCATCGTCCCAAACAGTTTACGTTTCAACCTAACCAATTACGACCGGGCGCTGTTAGGCCACCCCAAAACAATGCCCTATTCTCCGTATTGTGACAAAAACATTCCACTCTATGAGACTTTCAGTGGTTGTCTTCGCAGGCACGGGGGCGTCCTGATGCCGTACGTCTGCCTCCTTCTCTCCGGTGCGGCGCTGCTGGTCAACGGCCTCGCCATCCTGGGGCACCTGCCCCGCCGCGACGCAGCCGTCCTGGGCCTGGTGGTGGGAACCGTGCAGCTGGCGCTCGGCGCCGTCGTGCTGTCCCTGGGCGGTGCGGCCGGCGCGGCGCCAACGGCCGCCGGGATCCTCCTGTTCGGGCTGACCTACGCCTATGGGGGCCTGGACACCCTGCTGGACCTTGGGTCGAAGGGCGTGGGCTGGTTCTGCGGGATGGTTGCGTTCGTTGCCGTGCTGCTTGCTTTCTTATGGCTTCCTGCCGATCCCCTGCTCTCCGTGCTGTGGCTGGCGTGGGCGGTGCTCTGGGGCCTCATGTTCGCCTCCCTGGCCCTGGGCAGGAGCGGGCTGGACCACTTCATGGGCTGGGCACTGGTCCTGGCAAGCCAGGTGACCGCCACGGTGCCGGCCTTCCTGGGAATGGCCGGGCTCTGGCCGCACAGCGCCCAGGTTGCCGCCGGTGCCGCCGGCCTCCTTGGGCTTCTGTTCCTTGCCGCGGGGGTACTGGCCCGGCGGCGGACTGCGGGCGAATGGCGCGCAGCGGATAAACCCGGCACGCTGGCCGCCCTGCCACGGGACGCACGGCGCTAGCCGCCGTGGCATACTGCCGTAACCAGTCCCTGCCGGATCCGCCGGCTGGTGGTCCGGAAGGGGTTTTCAATGCAGGATTCCGTCATGGTGGACGAAACGGTGCGGCAGCACGTCCTCGATGCTCTCGCGCAGGCGGACCTCACCGCGGATCCTGACTTCCGGCGGAGGTTCGACGCGCACTTCCCTGACCTGTACCGCCTGTTCCGGTCCCTGTACGAACCCCGGCAGGACTGGCTGGACCAGCTCATTGCCCTGGTGGTGGAGAGCGCCCGCTCGTGGCAGGAGCGCCCCGCCGACCTGAAGGCCCTGGACGCCCAGCGGGAAGCAGACAGCAACTGGTTCCTGTCCAACACCATGCTGGGCGGCGTCTGCTACGTGGATCGGTATGCGGACAGCCTGGACGGGCTCCGAACCCAGATCCCGTATTTCAAGGAACTGGGCCTGACCTACCTGCACCTGATGCCGCTGTTCCTTGCTCCGGAGCCACACTCCGACGGCGGGTACGCGGTTTCGAGCTACCGCCAGGTCAACCCGAAGCTGGGCACCATGGAACAGCTCCGCAACCTCGCGGCTGAGTTCCGCGGCCACGGCATCAGCCTGGTGGTGGACTTCATCTTCAACCACACCTCCGACGAGCACGAGTGGGCCAGGCGTGCCGCTGCCGGCGACCCGAAGTACAGCGACTACTACTGGATTTACCCGGACCGGACCATGCCGGACGCCTTCGAGCAGAACGTGCGCGAGATCTTCCCGGAGAACCACCCTGGGTCCTTCGTCCACATGGAGGACGGCCGCTGGGTGTGGGCCACCTTCCACACGTACCAGTGGGACCTGAACTACGCCAACCCGGAGGTGTTCCGGGCGATGGCCGGGGAGATGCTGTTCCTGGCCAACCAGGGCGTGGACATCCTGCGGATGGATGCGGTGGCGTTCATCTGGAAGCAGCTGGGCACCCCATGCGAAAACCTGCCCGAGGCCCACATCCTCCTGCAGGCCTTCAACGCCGTGTGCCGGCTGGCCGCCCCCTCGCTGCTGTTCAAGTCCGAGGCAATCGTGCACCCGGACGAGGTGGCACTCTACATCGACCCCGCCGAATGCCAGCTCTCCTACAACCCGCTGCAGATGGCGCTCATCTGGGATTCCTTGGCCACCCGGGACGTCTCGCTCCTGGCCCAGGCGCTGGAGCGGCGGCACAACATTCCCGCGGGCACCTCCTGGGTGAACTACGTCCGCAGCCACGACGACATCGGCTGGACCTTCGCGGACGAGGACGCCGCCGAGCTGGGCATCAACGGCTTCGACCACCGCCGCTTCCTGAACTCCTTCTACGTCAACCGTTTCCCCGGCAGCTTCGCCCGCGGCGTGCCGTTCCAGGACAACCCCAAGACCGGTGACTGCCGCATCTCAGGGACGACCGCGTCACTGTGCGGCATGGAGGTGGAGCCGGCTGAGGCGGTGGAGCGGATCCTCCTGGCCCACTCGGTGGCCTTCAGCACCGGCGGCATCCCCCTGCTGTACCTCGGCGACGAAGTGGGGCAGCTCAACGACGACGGGTATGCGAAAGAGGAAGGGCACGACGCCGACAGCCGCTGGGTGCACCGGCCCCACTATCCGGAGGAGCAGTACGCCCGGCGGCACGATATTTCCACGCCGGAAGGTGCGGTGTACGCGGGCCTGAAGCGGATGATCGAGGTCCGCGGCGCTGCTCCTGAACTTGCGGGAACAACGCTCCTCGATTTCGGTACCCACAACCGGAGCGTCCTGGCCTACCAGCGGCCGGCAAGTGCGGCCGACGGCGGGGAGACGAGAATCCTGGCCCTCGCCAACTTCAGCGACGAACCCCAGACCCTGCCCGCCGAAACCTTCTCCGGTTTCTCAGGCGCCGCCGTCGACCTTCTCTCCGAAGCCGCGCTGCAGCTGGACGAGGGCGTCACGCTCCTCCCCCGCCAGTACCTCTGGCTGCGCGTCACCCCCGTTTAACCCCGCCCCTTCCCAACTAGGTAGCGCTAAGTGTCGTTTTGACCGCCCAAAACGACACTTAGCGCTACCTAGTTGGGCCCGCGGGCACGGGACGTGAAACCATACGGATCATGGCCCAGAAGATTGCGTACCAGGGTGAGCCCGGCGCCAACTCCAATATCGCGTGCAAGCAGATGTTCCCGGACATGGAAAGCGTGCCCTGCGCGAGCTTCGAGGACGCGTTTGAACTCGTGGCCAGCGGCGAGGCGGAGCTGGCCATGATTCCCATCGAGAACTCCATTGCCGGGCGGGTGGCGGACATCCACATCCTGCTGCCCCAGTCCAACCTGCAGATCGTGGGGGAGTTCTTCCTGCCCATCCACTTCGACCTGCTGGGCATCCCGGGCAGCACCATCGAGGGTGCCACGGAGGTCCACAGCCACATCCACGCCCTGGGACAGTGCCGGAAGCTCATCCGCGAGCACGGCCTCAAGCCCGTCATCGCCGGCGACACCGCAGGGTCCGCAAGGGAAGTGGCCGAGTGGAACGATCCGCGCAAACTGTCCCTGGCGCCGCCGCTGGCCGCGCAGATCTACGGCCTGGACGTCCTGGCCTCCCGGGTTGAGGACGACCCCTCCAACACCACGCGCTTTGTAGTCCTGGCCCGGGAGAAGGAGCTGCCGGCCCGCGATGAACTCTCCGGACCGGCAGTCACCAGCTTCGTGTTCCGCGTCCGCAACGTCCCCTCAGCTCTGTACAAGGCACTGGGCGGCTTCGCGACGAACGGGGTGAACATGACGCGGCTGGAAAGCTACATGGTGGGCAACGAGTTTGCCGCCACCATGTTCATGGCCGACGTCGAGGGCCACCCCGAGGACCTGCCGCTGAAGCTGGCCCTCGAGGAGCTGGACTTTTTCACCACGGAGGTGCGGATCCTGGGCGTCTACGCCGCTGCCGAATACCGGACGGGTCAGACCGTCAACGGCTGACCGGCCGGACGGCTTTTGAGGAGCGGCCCGAAGAACTCCGCCAGTTCGGTGGTGGCCGTCAGCGGCAGGACGTTCGCCACGTACTGGTCCGGCCGCACCACCACCACAACACCCCCGCGGTCCAGGCCCCGCAGCTCGAAGATGTCAGCCTTGGGGTCGGTGCCATAGACCTTCTCGTAGTCCGTCAGCCTGAACGGGCCCACCTGCGGCTTGAAAACCGCCGGCACTGCGTTGATGTCCAGCTCCGTGTGGGGCTGCTGGTAGACCACCTTCACGTCGAACCACGCGTCAGGATCAGCGTCCGACGGCGTTGCGGCCAGCGGCGATTCCGTCGCCTCCGCGAGCCATGCGGCAAGTTTGTCCGTGGCAGACCCTGAGCCCGGAAGCGCGGGATCGGCGAAGACGTAGATCCGCCACCGGCCGTCCGCCGTGGCGTGGTGGCCCAGGTGGATGGGGTTGGTGTCTCCCACCCGCACCACGGGGGCCGACTTGAACCGCTTGCCCACTGGAAAACCTGCGGCCAGGTCCTGGTGGTCCGGGCTGCCGACAATGAGCGAGGGCGTGTACTGCGTCATGAAGCCGGCCGGGAACTCGGCGGTACTGACGTAGAAGTCCTCGAGATCGGAGGGGTTCTCGAACTCCTCGGGCTTCTTGGCCATCATGGTGGACCACTCTTTGTCGAAGTCGATGAGGTTTTTCGCCACCACCTGCCGCTCCTCCGAGTAGGTGGACAGCAGGCTTTCCGGGCTGCGGCCTTCCAGGACGTGCCCCAGCTTCCAGGCCAGGTTGAAACCGTCCTGCATCGAGACGTTCATTCCCTGCCCCGCCTTCGCACTGTGGGTGTGGCAGGCGTCGCCCGTGATGAACACCCGCGGCGTCCGCGTGCCGCGCTGGTCCGGCAGGACGTCGTCGAACCTGTCCGTCAGGCGGTGGCCCACCTCGTACACGCTGTGCCATGCCACGTTCCGGACATCAAGGGTGTAGGGGTGGAGGATCTCGTTGGCCTGGTGGATGATCTGCTCGATGGTGGTGGCGCGCACCGCACCCTTGTTGTCCGGATCGACCACGCCAAGGTCCACGTACATGCGGAAGAGGAAGCCGCCCTCGCGCGGGATCAGCAGGATGCTGCCCTTCTCGCCCTGGATGGCGCACTTGGTGCGGATGTCCGGGAAGTCCGTGACCGCCAGGACGTCCATGACGCCCCAGGCGTGGTTGGCGGCATCGCCGGCAAGGTGGCAGCCGATCGCGTCCCGGACCTTGCTCCGCGCGCCGTCCGCCCCGATGACGTACTTGGCGCGGACCACCCGCTCCTCGCCCTCGTTCGCCCCGGAGGCGTGCGCGAGCGTTACGGTCACGGGATACTCGCCCTGGCCGGTGACCTCAAGGCCGCGGAACTCGTAGCCGTAGTCCGGCGCCATGCGGGTGGGCGAGTTGGCCATGAACTCCGCGAAGTAGTCAAGGACCCGGGCCTGGTTGACGATCAGGTGCGGGAACTCGCTGATTCCCATCTCGTCGTCCACGGCGCGGGCGCTCCGCACAATGCGCGAATGGTCCGCGGGGTCCGGCTTCCAGAACGCCATCTCGGTGATCCGGTACGCCTCGGCAATGATGCGCTCGGCGAATCCAAACGCCTGGAAGGTCTCAACGCTGCGGGCCTGGATTCCGTCAGCCTGGCCGATGGGGAGCCGTCCCTCCCGGCGCTCGACGATGCGGGTGGTCACGTTGGGGAACTGCGAGAGCTGCGCGGCGGCAAGCATACCGGCGGGCCCGGTCCCGACAATGAGCACGTCAACCTCGTCCGGGAGCTCGGCAGGACGGTTGATGCCGACGCCGGCTGCAGGCTTGATCCGCGGGTCTCCGGATACGTAGCCGTGGTGGTGGAACTGCACGGGATTCCTCACTTCGTTGTGTGGGTGTTCGGCCGAAAAGCGTGTTCGATAATAGAACTTCAGTTTCCATATAAGAAAGCTGTGCGATTGAGCACCACAGTACGCCACCTGTGACGCGGACTACAAGGGTGCTCAGGATGCCTGTAAATTCGGGGTTGACGCGCGGCGCGCGGCGGGGCGATAGTGATCGTATACGATTTCGTACTTCGCAAGGAGAAGCTGTGGAGCAGGTCAACGGAGACACCCTGGCGGCGGCCCGCAAGGTGGTGGCGGTGCACATCAACTACCCCAGCCGCGCAGCCCAGCGGGGGCGCACCCCGGCCCAGCCGTCCTACTTCCTGAAACCGTCGTCGTCGCTCGCTGTGAACGGCGGCGCCGTGGAACGTCCTGCGGGCTGCGAACTGCTCGGCTATGAAGGCGAAATCGCCCTGGTTATCGGCAAGGCCGCCCGGCGCGTCAGCCTCGAGGACGCCTGGAGCCATGTGGCTGCCGTGACGGCCAGCAATGACCTGGGCGTGTATGACCTGCGCTGGGCGGACAAGGGTTCCAACCTGCGTTCCAAGGGTGGCGACGGCTTCACGCCCGTGGGCCCGGCACTGATTCCGGCAGACGCCGTCGACCCCTCCCGCCTGAGCATCCGCACCTGGCATAACGGCGAGCTGGTCCAGGACGACACCACCGAGGACCTGCTCTTCCCGTTTGCCCGGCTTGTGGCCGACCTGTCCCAGCTCCTCACCCTCGAGGAAGGGGACATCATCCTTACCGGAACGCCCGCCGGCGCCTCCGTGGCCAGGCCCGGCGACGTGCTGGAAGTGGAAGTAAGCACGCTCGACGGCGGCCTCACCACCGGGCGCCTGGTCACCACCGTTGAGGAAGGCGCGACGCCGTTCGCAGACTTTGGTGCCGGCCCCAAAGTTGATGACCTGCAGCGTGAGGAGGCGTACGGTTCCCGCGAAGCGGCCGGGCTTCCCGCCCTCGCCCCCGCGCTCTCCCCGGAGCTGAAAGCCAAGCTCGAAAGCGTTGCGACGGCCACCCTGTCCTCGCAGCTCCGGAAGCGCGGGATGGACAACGTCAGCATCGACGGACTGCAGGCCACCCGCCCCGACCGCAAGGTGGTGGGCCTGGCCCGGACACTGCGCTACGTCCCCAACCGGGAAGACCTCTTCAAGACCCACGGCGGCGGCTTCAACGCCCAAAAGCGCGCCATCGATTCCGTCAACGACGGCGAAGTCCTGGTCATGGAGGCCCGCGGCGAGAAGGGCACCGGGACGGTGGGCGACATCCTGGCCCTGCGCGCCCAGGTGCGCGGCGCGGCAGCGATCATTACCGACGGCGGCGTCCGCGACTACACCGCCGTAGCCGGCCTGGAGATGCCCACTTACTTCGCCAACCCGCACCCCGCTGTGCTGGGCCGCCGCCATGTCCCGTGGGACACGGACATCACCATCGCCTGCGGCGGCGCCACCGTCCAGCCCGGCGACATCATCGTGGCCGACTCCGACGGCATCCTGGTGATCCCGCCGGCCATCGCCGAAGATCTGGCGGAGGACTGCATCCGGCAGGAACAGGAGGAAGCCTTCATCTTCGAAATGGTCCAGCAGGGCAACAGCGTTGACGGCCTCTACCCCATGAACGCCGCCTGGCAGGCACGGTATAGGGAGTGGAAAGCGGGCACTGCAGACCCGGAGGCGGGCCACCCGAATGACTGAGACGGTGACTGAACCTTCCGCTGCGGCCGCTGCGGGGAGCAAGTCCGAGCAGGCCTATCAGGCCGTCAAGGCCCGCATTGTCGAGGGCACCTACTCCCCCGGCTACCGCCTGGTTTTGGGGAGCATCGCCAAGGACCTGGGGGTCAGCGTGGTGCCGGTCCGGGAAGCCATCCGCCGGCTCGAAGCCGAGGGCCTGGTGACGTTTGAACGCAACGTGGGCGCCACCGTGGCCGGCATCGATCCGACGGAATACCTCTACACCATGCAGACCCTGAGCATCGTGGAAGGTGCCGCCACCGCGCTGTCCGCCCCGCTGGTTGATTCCGTGGCAATTGCCCGGGCCCGTGCGGTGAACGAGGAGATGCGTGAATGTCTGCACCACTTTGACCCGGTCCGGTTCACGCAGCTGAACCAGGACTTCCACAGCATCCTCTTCGAGCACTGCCCCAACCCTCACATCCTGGACCTGGTCCACCGCGGCTGGAACCGGCTGGCAGCCCTGCGGTCCTCCACGTTCCGCTTTGTCCCCGGCCGCGCCCACGAGTCAGTGAACGAGCACGAGGCGCTGCTCCAGCTCATTGAATCCGGCGCCACCGCCGACGAGATCGAGAAAGCCGCCCGCCTCCACCGCTCCGCCACCCTGGACGCCTACCTGGCACAAAGCAAGCAGTAAACGTACAAGTTAGGACTCAATGATGACGTCTCCCGTAGAAACCCCCAGCACCCATTACGTGCCGCAGGACCTGCCCACCTCCATCCAGCACTACATCAACGGGAAGTTCGTTGACTCCGTGGGAGGCAAGACCTTCGACGTCCTGGACCCGGTGTCCAACACCAACTACGCCACCGCCGCGGCCGGCCAGAAAGAGGACATCGACCTCGCCGTCGCCGCCGCCCGGGAAGCCTTCACCAACGGCCCCTGGCCAAAGATGAAGCCCCGCGAACGCGCCCGCGTCCTGAACAAAATCGCCGACGCCGTCGAGGCACAGGAATCCCGGCTCGCCGAGCTGGAAACCTTCGACACCGGGCTGCCCATCACCCAGGCCAAAGGCCAGGCCCTGCGCGCTGCCGAGAACTTCCGGTTCTTCGCAGACCTGATCGTGGCCCAGTTCGACGACGCCATGAAGGTCCCCGGCTCCCAGATCAACTACGTGAACCGCAAGCCGATCGGCGTCGCCGGCCTCATCACCCCCTGGAACACCCCGTTCATGTTGGAATCCTGGAAGCTCGCCCCGGCGCTGGCCACCGGTAACACGGTGGTGCTCAAACCAGCAGAGTTCACTCCGCTTTCCGCGTCCCTGTGGGCCACTATCTTCAAGGACGCCGGCCTGCCGGACGGCGTGTTCAACCTGGTCAACGGCCTCGGCGAGGAAGCCGGCGACGCCCTGGTCAAGCACCCGGACGTCCCGCTGATCTCCTTCACGGGCGAGACCACCACCGGACAGACGATCTTCCGGAACGCCGCCGCCAACCTCAAGGGCCTGTCCATGGAACTCGGCGGCAAGTCCCCCTGCGTGGTGTTCGCCGACGCGGACCTGGACGCCGCGATCGACTCCGCCCTGTTCGGCGTCTTCTCCCTCAACGGCGAACGCTGCACCGCCGGCTCCCGCATCCTGGTGGAGCGCGCCATCTACGACGTGTTCTGCGAAAAGTACGCCGCCCGCGCCAAGAACATCGTGGTGGGCGACCCGCACGACCCCAAGACCGAGGTGGGCGCCCTGGTCCACCCGGAGCACTACGAGAAGGTGGCCTCCTACGTGGAGATCGGCAAGTCCGAGGGCCGGCTGCTCGCCGGCGGCGGACGCCCGGAGAACCTGCCCGAAGGCAACTACATCGCCCCAACGGTGTTCGCCGACGTCGCCCCGGATGCGCGGATCTTCCAGGAGGAGATCTTCGGACCCGTCGTGGCCATCACCCCGTTTGACAATGACGACGAGGCCCTCGCCCTGGCGAACAACACCAGGTACGGGCTGGCCGCCTACATCTGGACGCAGAACCTGACCCGGGCGCACAACTTCTCGCAGAACGTGGAGGCTGGCATGGTGTGGCTGAACAGCCACAACGTCCGTGACCTGCGCACCCCGTTCGGCGGGGTCAAAGCCTCCGGGCTCGGCCATGAGGGCGGCTACCGCTCCATCGATTTCTACACCGACCAGCAGGCCGTCCACATCACCCTCGGTACCGTCCACACCCCCAAATTCGGAGCCTGAACCGCCACCCCCCCTCCTCAAAGAAGAGAGAACACCATGACCGACTTCATTCCCACCCCCACGGCCCCGGCGCCGGACATTGTCCGCTGCGCCTACATGGAGATCGTGGTCACCGACCTCGCCAAGTCCCGCGCCTTCTACGTGGACATGCTGGGGCTGCACGTCACCGAGGAAGACGACAACGCCATCTACCTGCGCACCCTGGAAGAGTTCATCCACCACAACCTGGTGCTCCGCAAGGGACCCATCGCCGCCGTCGCAGCCTTCGCCTACCGCGTGAAGTCTCCCGCCGAGGTGGACGCCGCCGAGGCCTACTACCGCGAGCTGGGCTGCCGGGTTGAACGCCGCAGGGACGGCTTCACCAAGGGGGTGGGCGACTCCGTCCGCGTGGAGGATCCCCTGGGCTTCCCCTACGAGTTCTTCTACGAGGTGGAGCACGTGGAGCGCCTCACCCAGCGCTATGACCTCTATTCGGCCGGTGAGCTGGTCCGCCTGGACCACTTCAACCAGGTCACCCCGGATGTCCCCCGCGGCCGCAAGTACCTCGAGGACCTTGGCTTCCGCGTCTCCGAAGACATCCAGGATTCCGACGGCGTCACGTACGCCGCATGGATGCACCGCAAGCAGACCGTCCATGACACTGCGCTGACGGGCGGCAACGGCCCGCGGATGCACCACGTCGCGTTCGCCACGCACGAGAAGCACAACATCATCCAGATCTGCGACAAGATGGGCGCCCTGCGCATCAGCGACCGCATTGAACGCGGCCCCGGCCGGCACGGCGTCTCCAACGCGTTCTACCTCTACATCCTGGATCCGGACGGGCACCGCGTGGAGATCTACACGCAGGACTACTACACCGGCGATCCGGACAACCCCACCATCACGTGGGACGTCCATGACAACCAGCGCCGCGACTGGTGGGGCAACCCCGTGGTCCCGTCCTGGTACACCGAGGCCTCCCTGGTCCTGGACCTGGACGGCAACCCCCAGCCGGTCATCGTCCGGGAGGAAAAGAGCGAAATGGCCGTCACCGTCGGCGCCGACGGCTTCTCCTATACACGGAAGGACGGCGCCCCCGAGGGGGACCGGACAGGTTTCAAGCTTGGGGCGCAGCTGTAGCCATGCTGGATGACAGGACCATCGAGGCCATTGCCGACGAGCTGGTGCAAGCCGGCCGGAACCGGAAGCCCGTCCCGCGCCTGACGGCCCGGTACCCGGAGATGACGGTGGAGGACTCCTACGCGGTGCAGCAGTTGTGGCGGCGGCGGAACGAGGAGGCCGGCCGGACCTTGGTGGGGCGCAAGATCGGCCTCACGTCCAAGGCGATGCAGGCGGCCACGGGCATCACGGAGCCGGACTATGGCGCCATTTTTGATGACATGGTGCTGGAGACCGGCTGCTCGGTGGAGTGGGACCGATACACGCACCCGCGGGTGGAGGTGGAGCTGGCCTTCGTGTTGAAGGACGGTTTGAAGGGCCCCGGCGTCACCATCTTCGATGTCCTGAACGCCACCGACTACGTGGTCCCGGCCCTCGAGATCCTCGATTCCAGGATTGAGATGGAGGGCCGGACCATCGTGGACACCATCTCCGACAACGCCGCCATGGGCGCCATGGTGGTGGGCGGCCGCCCCGTGAAACCGGACGCCGTGGACCTGCGCTGGGTGTCGGCCATCCTCTATAAAAACCAGACAGTGGAGGAGACTGGGGTTGCCGCCGGGGTCCTGGACCACCCGGCCAACGGCGTGCACTGGCTCGCCAACAAGATCGCCGCCCACGGGGATTCCCTGCAGGCCGGTGACATCATCCTCGCCGGATCCTTCACCCGCCCGCTCTGGGTGTACAAGGGCGACACCGTGCACGCAGACTACGGACCCCTGGGGAGTGTCACATGCCGTTTCGACTAGAGGACACCTTCCGGGATGCACTTGCTGCACAAAAAGGTAAAGAAGGCCGGCCGCTGGCCGGGATGTGGGTATGTTCCGGCAGCCCCCTGGTCGCCGAACTCTGCGCCGGGTCCGGGCTGGACTGGCTGCTCGTGGACGCAGAGCACAGCCCCAACGGCCTCGAATCCATCCTCGCCCAACTCCAGGCCATCCACGGCTACCCCGTGCACACCGTGGTGCGGCCGCCGGTCAACGACACCGTGCTGATTAAGCAGTACCTGGACCTGGGTGTGCAGAACCTGCTCATCCCCATGGTCAACTCGGCCACTGAGGCGGAATCCGCCGTGGCCGCAACCCGCTACCCGCCCGACGGTGTCCGCGGGGTGGGGTCCGCGCTGGCCCGCGCGGCACGCTGGAACCGGGTCCCGGACTACCTGGCCCGCGCCGGCGAGACCATCAGCGTCACCGTGCAGATCGAATCCGGCGCCGCGGTCGCCGTCGTGGAAAACATCCTGGCGGTCGACGGGGTCGACGCGATCTTCGTAGGCCCGTCGGACCTCGCAGCCTCGATGGGCCTGCTCGGCCAGCAGGAACACCCCGAGGTGCGCGCCGCCGTCGAACACTGCCTGGCTGCCGCCAAAGCCGCCGGGAAACCGGCGGGCGTTAACGCCTTCAACCCGGACACCGCCCGCCACTACCTGGACCACGGCGCCAGCTTCATCCTGGTTGGGGCCGACGTCGCGCTGCTGGCGCGCGGCTCCGAAGCCCTCGCAGCGCAGTACGTTCAGGCGGCGAAGGATGCCGGCGGCGGCGCCCCCGCCAGCTACTGACATACTGCACGATATTCTGCCAACGGGAATAATCGCCCACTGTTCAGTATATTAGCCATAAGCCAGTATAGTGAACGAATGACTTCTTCAATCACCCTTGCGATCGCTGTACCGCTCGAAGCAGAGCTGGTGGAACAGATCCGCGCCGTCGACCCGGCAGTTACCGTCATCTACGAGCCCGAACTCCTGCCACACGAGCGTTACCCGGCCGATCACGCCGGCGACCCGGCCTTCAAGCGCACTCCAGCCCAGGAAGAGCGCTACTGGGCCATGCTCAACAGCGCACAGGTGCTGTATGGCTTCCCCAACGAAAGCCCCGCAGGCCTGGCCCGCATAGCCCGCGAGAATCCGCGGCTGCAGTGGATCCATGCCATGGCTGCCGGGGCGGGCGGAGCCGCCAAGGCCTCCGGCCTGGACCAGGACATTTTGCAAAAGTTCAAGATCACCACATCGGCCGGCGTCCACGCCCTGCCCCTCGCCGAGTTCGCGGCGCTCGGAATACTCAACGGATTCAAACGGAGCGCCGAACTGGCGCAGGACCAGGCCGCCAGAACATGGCCCGAACTGCGGATTCCCACCCGCCTGGTCAACGGCTCCACGCTGGTGGTCACGGGCTTAGGCGAAATCGGGCTGGAGACCGCACGGATTGCCAGGGCGCTGGGGATGAAGGTCAGCGGGACCAAGCGGTCCGTGGAACACATCGACGGCATCGAGCAGGTGGTGGACAACACCGGCCTTCCGGCCCTGCTGGCCACGGCTGATGCGGTGGTGAACACGTTGCCCGGCACCGCCTTCACGGAGAACCTTTTCAACCACGAAACCTTCGCCGCAATGAAGCCCGGGACGGTGTTCATCAACGTGGGACGCGGCACCGTTGTTGACGAAGAAGCCCTGCTGGAAGCCCTCAACAACGGGCAGGTCAGCTACGCCTGCATGGACGTCTTCGCCGTGGAACCCCTCCCGCAGGACAGCCCTCTCTGGGACCACCCCAGGGTCATGGTCTCCCCCCACACATCGGCCCTCAGCGCAGCCGAGAACCGCCTCATTACCGAGCGCTTCTGCAGCAACCTCCGGACCTTCCTCGACGGCGGCGACCTTCCCCACCTCGTGGATACAGTCCACTTCTACTAAGCCCCAGGGGCACGATCAGGAGACCCATGCGCATCGCAAGAATCAAGACAGCAGAGGGCGCCCGGCACGCGGTGGAACGGAGCGGGACATGGCACCACATTGCTGACCCCTTCGAGGAACCCCTGACCTACACCGGGCACACTACCCCGGCCGCCGACGCCGTATTCCTTGCCCCGGTCCGGCCCGCCGTGGTCCTCGGCATCGGACACAACAGGACACTGAACGACCATCCGCTCCCCATCCAGGCATGGCATAAATCCGTGCACACCCTCGCCAATCCCGGCGATCCGGTGGTGGCCGCCCGGGACCGTGGCACGGTCAACGTGGAAGGCGAACTCGCGGTGGTGATCGGCAAACAGGCGAAGGAACTGACGGCGGAGAACGCCCTGGAGCATATCCTCGGGTACACCTGCGTCAACGACGTGACCAACGTGGACCAGGGCCTGGTGGATGAACGGAATTTCCAGGGCAAGGCCGGCGTCAACTACACGCCCCTTGGCCCCTGGATAGAAACCGACCTGCCGGATCCGGACCTTGTGGGAATCGACGTCATCGTCAACGGAGTGGCCCAAGCGAACTCCGGGACGTCCAACCTCCCCTCCTCAGTGGTGGAGTGCCTCCTCTACGTCACCTCCTGGCTGACGCTGGAGCCCGGCGACGTGCTGATGACCGGGGCTCCCGGCACCGCAGTGGCAGTCCTGCCGGGCGACCAGGTGGACATCGTGATCGAGGGAATCGGAACCCTTAGCAATAGCGTCGCCTGAGCTCCCCTTCAGGAGTACGCCTGGCATAGGGGGCGCGATGACGCGCGCCCCCTATGATGGATGGTGTTCAGTCAAATGAACACCAGCTCGTCCTGCCGCGGCAACCCGAAGGAGAATCATGGCCGATTCCCGCAACTCCGGTCCTCAACCAGACAACCAGGGCAACGCCTCTCCCGCCCCCGCGGTCACGCGGGCGGCTGCGGTCCTGGATGCCCTGGCTTCCTCCGCCACCGGCCGCCTCACCCTCAGCGACCTCTCGCGGGAAGTAGGCATCCCCAAGTCATCCACGTCGAACCTGCTGCTGGCGCTGGAGGAAGCACGGCTCATCAACCGGCAGGGCAGTGAATTCACCCTCGGCCGCAAACTGGTGGAGCTGGGCGCCGCCTACCTCGGCCGGCTGGATGAAGTGCAGGAGTTCTACCGCTACTGCGAGCAGGCTCCCGTCCTGTCCGGCGAGACCGTTCGCATTGCCATGCTCGACGGCCTGAACGTCATCTACCTCGCCCGCTACGAGGGCCATCCTGCCGTACGCCTGACATCGAACATCGGCGACAAAATGCCGGTTTCACTCTGTGCGGTGGGCAAAGCGCTGATAGCAAGGCTTCACGACCATGACATCGAGGAGCTTTTCCCTGATGATGCCGAGCTGCCGGTGCTGACGCCGAAGTCGCTGCGCACAGGTGCCGAATTCAAGGCGCAGCTGCAGACCATCCGCGGACAGGGCTACGCCTTTGAGGATGAGGAATCCACCACGGGCGTGGTCTGCCTGGCCGTTGCCGTACCAACCCGAGGAGCCCACGGCCCCAGCCTGGGACTTTCCGTGACAGCCCTCAAAGCCACATACACGCCCGAGCAGGGTGCCCAGATGGTCAAGGAACTCCAGGAGCTCGCCCACTCACTGGGCAACCCCATGGGGTAGCGGCGGCGCCTCCTTCACAAACGCACCCCCCCTTGCCGTCTGTTCAACTTGCTGTATTGTGTTCAGCATAGTGATCGACGCAACAGGTGTCGTTGCTATCCCACCAGGCCAACGAGGGTCTGGAGTGCGTTTAAGGGAGTTACTGTGACAACTCGTACTAAATCACCGCAGACTGACAGGAACGGCGATGTCGTCGAACCGGAGCAGCTGCGAAGGGCAACGCTTGCCAGCTCTGTAGGGTCAGCCCTCGAGTACTACGACTTTTACATTTATGGCCTCGCGTCAGCACTGATCTTTGGTCCACTGTTCTTTTCCCCCTTGGGTGAAAGCGGCGCAGTCATCGCCTCGTTTGCCACCTACGGCGTCGGCTTTGCCGCAAGGCCCTTCGGCGGGGTGGTCTTTGGCTACATCGGAGACCGCTTCGGCCGGAAAATGGTGCTGATCCTCACCATCGGCCTGATGGGCATGGCGAGCTTCGCCATTGGCCTCCTGCCCACCTTTGAACAGGCAGGAATGCTCGGGGCCGTTCTGTTGGTGGCCCTCCGCATCCTCCAGGGCCTCGGCGCCGGCGCCGAGCAGGCTGGGGCAACCACGCTGATTTCCGAGGTTGCTCCGCGACGCCGCCGCGGGTTCTTCGCCTCCTTGCCCTTCGTGGGCATCCAGCTGGGCACCCTGCTCGGAGCGGGCACCTTCGCCCTGATGGCCCTCGCGGACAGGGATGTGCTGCTGGGCTGGCTGTGGCGGGTACCCTTCCTGGCCAGCGTCATCCTTATTGTCATTGCCGTCTTTATCCGGCTCCGGCTGAAGGAAACCCCCGTCTTCCAGGAACTTGAAAAGCATAAAGCCGTGGTCAAGAACCCGGTGGGCCAAATCTGGAAGCACTCCAAGAAGAATGTGCTCGTCGGGATCGGCCTGCGCATGGGCGAGAACGGCAACTCGTCGGTTTACTCCGCGCTTCTGGTCTCATTCATCAGCCTTCCGGCCGGCGTCTTTCCGGGCGACAAGTTCATTGGCCCAACAGGCCTGCTGATCGCCGCAGGCTGCGCAGCAGTCATGGTGGTCGTCTTCGGCGCCCTGTCCGACCGGTTCGGCCGGGTTCCCGTGTACCGCTACGGGGCACTATTCCAGGCCCTCATCGCACTGCCCGCGTTCTACCTGGTTACGCTGGGCAACGTCACGCTGGTCTGGGCAGTGATGGCGGTGGGCATCGCCCTGGGCGTGCAGTCCATGCTCGGCCCGCAATGCGCCATGCTGCCCGAACTCTTCGGCTCGCAGCACCGGTTCACAGGCGTGGCCCTGAGCCGTGAACTCTCGGCAGTCCTCGCCGGCGGGTTCGCACCCATGATCGGCGTTGCGCTGCTCGCTGCGACCAACCACTCCTGGCTGGTTCCCGCGCTGTACTCACTGGTCCTGGCGGCAATCTCCTTTGTCACCACATTCTTTACTCCCGAAACCAATGGCCGCGACCTGGCGCTCGTGGAGGACGCTAAATAGAAGTCCCTTAACCCTGGGGGCGGCCCCTGCGGGGGCCGCCCCCAGGGTTCGTCAGCAGCCAAGCACCCCCAGCCCGTCCGGTCACCAAAGGTTGAACATGAACAACGCCACCACCTCCACCACTCCCCATTCCCGCGCCGAACGAACCCGTCCGCGTGCCGGGTTTGTCGGGCTGGGGCTGATGGGCGCACCCATGGCCGCCAACCTGCTGCGCGCGGGGTGGTCCGTCACGGGATGGAACCGCTCCCCCGCCGCTGTTGAAGACCTGCTGCGGCTGGGCGGGAGCGGCGCCGCCACGGTGGCAGACTTGAGGGACGAGCCGGTCATCATCTTTATGCTCCCCGATCTTTCCTTCATTGAAGATGCCGCGGCAGGGCTCCTCGACGCATGGCGGTCCTCGCCGCCTGAACCGGGAACGCTCATTGTGGTCATGAGCAGCGTTTCACCCGTGGGCGTCCAGGACTTCGGCCGCGCGGTTATCGAGGCAAGCGGCGGGAACGCCACAGTGCTGGATGCGCCCGTCAGCGGCGGCACGCACGGCGCACAGCAAGGAACCCTGGCCATCATGGCAGGCGGCCCGGAAGAGGACTTCGCGCGAATCCTGCCGGTACTGCAGGCCATGGGTGCAACGGTCCGGCGGCTCGGCGGCCTCGGGGCGGGCTCCCTGGCCAAAGCATGCAACCAGTTGGTTGTTGGCACCACGACGGCGGCACTCGCCGAAGCAGCCGAGCTTGCGGAACGCTCCGGCCTGGACGTCACGGCCCTCTTCGACGTGCTCTCCGGCGGGCTCGCTGCAAGCCGCGTGCTCGAAATCGTAGGCCCCCGCCTGGCAACAAAGGACTACACGCCCACAGGACCGGCCAAGTTCATGCACAAGGACCTGTCTTTTGTTGTGGAGAGCGCACGAAACGTCGGTGCCGCTGCGCCGATGGCGTCCGCCGGGAGAGAACTCTATGCGCAGTTGCTCACCCAAGGCCTGGGGGACCTCGACCTGGCTGTGGTGCGTCAGACCATTGCGAACCTCAGCACCACAAGCGCTTCCCACAGCGGAACCGAAACGGCCAAGGAGACTGCACCATGACTTCACTTTTCGACCTGACCGGGCGTACGGCCCTCATTACCGGCTCCAGCCGGGGAATCGGCAACGCCCTTGCCCGGGCCTTGGCGGATGCCGGTGCAACGGTGGTGTTGAACGGGATGGATGCGGACCGCCTCAAGGCTGCAGAAACGTCCATGTCCGCCGATTTCCCATCCGGCCGTATCCACAGCTGCGCATTCGACGTGACCAAGGACGCAGAAGTGGGCCGTGGGGTGGCGTGGGTGGAGGAGAACGTCGGTCCGCTGGAGATCCTGGTCAACAATGCCGGAATCCAGCACCGGGTGGCCATGCTTGACCTGGACGTCGAGGACTGGGAAAGGGTCATCACCACGGACCTCACCAGTGCTTTCCTCGTGGGCCGGGCGGCCGCGCGCTTCATGATCCCCCGCGGCCGCGGCAAGATCATCAACATATGCTCCGTCCAGGCCGACCTGGCCCGGCCCACTATCGCGCCCTACATTGCCGCCAAGGGCGGCCTGCGAAACCTCACCCGCGCCATGACGGCGGAATGGGCGGCTTCGGGCCTGCAGGTCAATGCCATCGCCCCTGGGTACATCCATACCGAAATGACCCAGAACCTGGTGGACGATGAGCAGTTCAACTCCTGGATCCTGGGGAGAACCCCCGCGCACCGCTGGGGCACCGTCCGCGACCTCGCCGGACCCGCAGTCTGGCTGGCCTCCAGCGGTTCGGACTTCGTGAACGGACAGACAATCTTCATTGATGGCGGAATGACGGTGGTGGTCTGATGCACGCCGTTCCTGATGCTCCTGCAGCCGGCCGGCGCTACCCGTCCGGACTTCCCGCGGCCAGTCCCGCCGTCGTCGCCCACGCGGCAGGCGACCTTCGCATTGACAACATTCCGCTCCCTTCACCCGCTCCGGACCAGGCCGTCGTCGAGATTGCCTACGGCGGCATCTGCGGCTCCGACCTGCACTACTGGCTGCACGGCGCCGCCGGAGAATCCGTCCTGAAGGCACCGATGGTGCTGGGACACGAGATTGTTGGCGTGGTGGTACGCGCGGCAGCGGACGGTGCAGGTCCACCTGAGGGGGCAGCTGTCGCCGTGCATCCGGCCACACCTGGCCCGGGAGCCGGTCCGGACCCTGCCAGGTATCCCCACGACAGGCCGAACCTGTCCCCCGACTGCACCTACCTGGGCAGCGCCGCAAGGTACCCGCATACGGACGGTGCCTTCAGCCGCTACGCCACCTTGCCATCGCGGATGCTGCGGGCCCTGCCCCCTGGCCTGGATCTGAAGACAGCGGCGTTGATTGAACCGGCCAGCGTTGCCTGGCACGCCGTTTCACGCGCCGGTGATATCAGGGGCAAGACCGCCTTGGTGGTGGGGTGCGGTCCCATCGGGGCGCTGGCCGTCGCCGTGCTTAAGCGCGCTGGTGCAGCCCGTATCGTGGCCACAGACCTGCACCGCAAACCCCTGGAGATAGCACAGGCAGTCGGCGCTGACGAGGTGTTGGAAGCAACAGACAGCCAAGCACTGGCAGAGGTCCAGGCCGATGTGGTGATCGAGTCCTCCGGCTCCCACCATGGACTGGCTACGGCCATCAAGGGAACGGTCCGTGGGGGCAAAGTGGTGATGGTGGGGCTGTTGCCGTCCGGACCCCAGCCTGTACTTATTTCACTGGCCATCACACGGGAACTCGAACTTCTGGGATCATTCAGGTTCAACGACGAGATCGATGACGTCATTTCCGCGCTGGGCGACGGGTCACTTTTCGTGGACCCCGTCATCACGCACGTCTTCCCGCTGGAACGCGGGCTCGAGGCCTTTGAGACCGCCAGGAACTCGGCAGGGTCAGGCAAGGTCCTGCTGGACTTCGCTCCCGGCCGCCCCTCCTGACAGGGGCAGGGGCGAGGAGCTGACACTGGCTCCAGGCTGTTCCCTCCACGTCAAGGGCGCTGCGCCCAAAGACAAGAGGCCAGGACCGGGCGTCCAGCACACTGGAAAGCAACCCGCCAGGCCAACCGGCCGGCGTCCTTGCCTACTCGAAGTGGAGTACACCATGGAAACCTACGATGCGCTTCTGGCGTCCGTTTCTGCCGAACCCGGTACCGGCCGGACCATCCTGGACCCCGCCACGGGAGAGCCCGTAGGCGAAGCCCCCGTCCACAGCCTCGAGTACCTCGAGGCGGCAGTCTCCGCCGCACAGGAAGCGCAGCCGGCGTGGGCGGCGCTGGGCCACAGCGCGAGGTCGGCCGCGCTCCTCAAAGCAGCCGACGCCGTCGAACGTTCCGCCGAGGAACTCGCCCAGCTGCTCTCCCGCGAGCAGGGCAAGCCCCTGAACGGCCCCAACGCCCGGTTCGAAGTGGGTGCCTGCGTGGCCTGGCTGCGCGCCACAGCCAACCTGCCGCTTGAGCCCGAAACGATCGTGGACGACGGCCAGATCCGCGCCGAACTCCACTACAAGCCCATCGGGGTCGTCGCGGCCATCGGCCCGTGGAACTGGCCCATGATGATCGCCATCTGGCAGATCGCCCCCGCCCTGCGCATGGGCAACGCCGTGGTGGTCAAGCCCTCCGGCAACACCCCGCTCTCCGTCCTGGCGCTGGCCACCGTCCTGAACGAGGAACTCCCGGAAGGCATCCTCTCAGTGGTCTCCTGCGGCCGGGAAGTAGGAGCCCGGCTCACGGACCACCCCGCCATCGGCAAGATCATGTTCACCGGCTCCACCGCTGCCGGCCGCGCCATCATCAAATCCTCCGCCGACACCGTCAAGCGCCTCACCCTGGAACTGGGCGGGAACGACGCCGGCATCGTCCTGCCCGACGCCGACCCCAAGGCCATCGCCGAAGATGTTTTCTGGGGCGCCTTCCTGAACACCGGCCAGACCTGCGCGGCCCTCAAGCGCCTTTACGTCCACACCGACATCTACGATGCCGTCTGCGAAGAACTCACCGCCGTCGCCGCCGCAATGCCCATGGGCAACGGCCTCGACGAGGACAACGTCCTGGGTCCCCTGCAGAACAAGGCACAGTACGACGTCGTTGCAGGCCTCGTGGAGGCAGCAAAGGCTTCCGGCGCACGCGTCCTGCTGGGCGGAAATCCGGAGCCGGACCAGCCCGGCTACTTCTACCCCACCACCTTGGTCGCGGACATCGACAACGACAACCCGCTCGTTGCCGAGGAACAGTTCGGCCCCGCACTGCCCATCATCCGCTACAGCACCATCGACGAAGCGGTGGAAAAGGCCAACGCCCTGGAGGTCGGACTCGGCGCCTCCGTCTGGTCTTCGGATGTTTCAGCAGCCCGCGGGGTCGCAAGCCGGATCCAGGCCGGCACCGTCTGGATCAACAGGCACGGCGCCGTGGACCCGCGGATCCCCTTTGGCGGCGCGAAGCAGTCCGGGTACGGACTGGAGTTCGGCGTCGAGGGCCTCAAAGCCCTCGGTGTACCGCAGGTCATCAACGGCTGAAACCTGACACGGCAAGAGGGGCACTGCACGCCGACGCGTGCAGTGCCCCTCTTGCGTTTGCCCGCGGTGGCGGGGATCAGCCAGCCTAAAGGCCCGGGCCGGGGCCAGTGTGGTTACGCCAGGGAAAGGAAGAGCTTCTCCAACTCTTTCCTGTCCATGGTGCTGTCCTCGCGGACAATGCACTGCTCCAGGCCGCTGGCGATGATCGCGAAGCCAGCCCTGTCCAGCGCCTTGGATACGGCGGCGAGCTGCGTGACGATGTCCTTGCAGTCCCTGCCCTCCTCCAGCATCCGCGTCACAGCGGCGAGCTGGCCCTGGGCGCGCTTGAGGCGGTTGACCACTGGGGCCAGTTCAGTCGAGTCGAGTTCCATGAGGTCTCCGTAGGTGGGTTCGTGCCTCCAACTATATACCCCTCGGGGTGTTTTGACTACCCCCCGGGGTATCTGTAATACTCGGTGGGGTATTCACCTTCCCCCAACGAGAGGCCAGCAATGACTTCCCCTTCCACCGCACCTGCCGTTACCGCACTCGCCCCTGAAACCCTCCAGTCCTGGTTCAAAGAGCACCAGGACCTCGTGGTGATCGACGTGCGTTCGGCTGCGGAGTTCGAGTCCATGCATATCCGCGGCTCTTACAACGTGCCGCTGCCGTTGCTGTCCGAGCACACGGATGAGCTCGCCGCCCGGCTGGGGTCCCGCGTGGTCCTGGTCTGCCAGTCCGGCGTGCGCGCCGAGCAGGCCCGCCAGCGCCTTGCCAAGGCCGGAATCGATACCGCCTACGTCCTGACCGGCGGCGCACCCGGCTTCGCCGCTGCCGGCGGTGACGTGGTCAAGGGCAAGGACCGCTGGGACCTGGAGCGGCAGGTCCGCCTTGTGGCCGGCTCCCTGGTGGTCCTGGGCCTGGCCGGCGGCAAGTTCGTTTCCCCGAAGATCCGGACGCTTGCCGGGGTCATCGGCACGGGCCTGACCTTCTCCGCAGCCACCAACACCTGCGCCATGGGCCAGGCCATCTCGGCCATGCCGTGGAATAAGGCCGCCAAGGAGCCCACCCGCGAAAGCGCCATCCTTGCCCTGCCCGTCAACACCGAGGTGAATGCCGAGGCCAAGGCATCATGACCCTCACCCTCATCCTGGTCCTGGCCCTCTCGGTGGTCATCGGACTCTCGCTCGGTGTCCTGGGCGGCGGCGGATCGATACTGACAGTCCCGATCCTGGTGTACGTGGCCGGGTTCGAGGCCAAGGAAGCCATCGCAGCCTCGCTGTTCGTCGTCGGCGTCACCTCCGCGGTGAGCGTGTTCAGCCACGCCCGCGGCGGCAGGGTGATGTGGCGGACCGGACTGATCTTCGGCGCGGCCGGCATGGCCGGCGCGTTCGTGGGCGGCCTCCTGGGCGGGCACATCCCCGGCCAGATCCTGCTCATCGCCTTCGCGGTGATGATGGTGGCCACCTCCGTGGCCATGCTCCGCGGCCGGAAGAAGAAGTCCGACGACGGCGCGCCGCCGGTCAAGCACGAACTGCCCCTGGGCAGGGTGCTGCTGGACGGCGCCGTGGTCGGGCTCGTCACCGGCCTGGTGGGCGCGGGCGGCGGGTTCCTGGTGGTCCCGGCCCTTGCACTCCTGGGCGGCCTGCCGATGTCCGTTGCCGTGGGCACCTCCCTGGTGGTCATCGCCATGAAGTCCTTCGCCGGGCTCGCCGGATACCTCACCACGGTCCAGCTCGACTGGGGCATCACCCTCGGCGTGACCGCCGCCGCCATCGTTGGCAGCCTGGCCGGCTCCAAATTTGCCGGCCGCATCCCCGAAGCCGCCCTGCGCAAGGCGTTCGGCTGGTTCGTCCTGGCCATGGGAACCTTCGTCCTCATCCAGCAGGCCCCTGCCGACCTGCGGTGGTTCATCGCCGCCGGAGTCGCAGCCCTGACGGCAGCAACCGCGGGCGTCTGCTGGTTCTTCATCAGCTCGTGCCCCCTGCGCAACCGCACCGGCCGGCGCAGCAACGTCCCCTCACCCGCCTGACCCCGCCAAAGGAGAAACACCATGGCTGAAATCACCATCACCGAAGCAGAACAGCGTCGCTCCACCGCCCGCATCCTCGATGTCCGCGAGGACTTCGAGGTCGAGGAAGGCATGATCCCCGGCGCCCTGCACATCCCCATGGGCCAGCTGCAGACGCGCCTGTCCGAACTGGACCCCGCCGTCCCCGTCATTGCGGTCTGCCGCAGCGGCAACCGTTCAGCCCGCGTGGCCGACGCCCTCAACGGAGCTGGCTTCACCGCGGACACCATGGCCGGCGGAATGATCGCCTGGACCCGCGCCGGCCTCCCCACCACCTGACCCCTGCAGTTCCGTCAACCTTCACCCCAAACAACGCCCGAAAGGACACGAAAGACGATGGCAACCATCGACCTCACGGAACATAGCTTCGCCCAGACCCTGGAGAACAACGAGATCGTCTTCGTTGACTTCTGGGCGGCCTGGTGCGGCCCCTGCCGCATGTTCGCCCCCACCTACGGGAAGGCCGCCGAACGGCACCCGGACATCACCTTCGCCAAGGTTGACACGGAAGCCGAACAGGCGCTTGCCGCAGCAGCGAAGATCACCTCCATCCCCACGCTGATGGCCTTCAAGGACAAGACACTGGTCTTCTCCCAGCCTGGAGCCCTCAACGCCACCGGCCTGGAAGAAGTCATCCAGGCCGTCAAGAACTTGGACATGGACAAACTCCGGGCTGATGCAGCCCAGCAGCCCGCCTGACCCTGGCACGGATTGCCCGCGCACATCCGTCGTTGCGGTATACCCCCAGGGGTATTACACTTGAATCAACACCTCCCCCAAACACCTACTCCACGAAGGAGAGCACCAGATGCTTATCGAGCGTATTTACGATGAAGACCTCGCCCAGGCCAGCTACCTGATTGGCTGCCAGGCCAAGGGTGAAGCCATCGTGGTGGACGGCCGCCGCGACATCGCGGTGTACCAGGATCTTGCAGCAAAGAACGGCATGAAGATCGTGGCCGTCACCGAAACCCACATCCACGCCGACTACCTTTCCGGCACCCGTGAACTGGCCGCCGCCACCGGCGCGAAGATCTATGTCTCCGGCGAGGGCGGGCCGGACTGGCAGTACGAATTCGACGGCGAACGCCTCTACGACGGCGACGCCATCACCCTGGGCAATATCACCATCAAGGCCCTCCACACCCCCGGCCACACCCCCGAGCACCTGTCCTTCCTGGTGACCGACGGCGCCTTCAGCGACCAGCCTGGCTACCTGCTCTCGGGCGACTTCGTCTTCTCCGGCGACCTGGGCCGCCCGGACCTGCTGGACGAGGCAGCCGGCGGCATCGACACCCGCTTCGAAGGGGCCAAGCAGCTCTTCGCCAGCCTGCGGGACAAGTTCCTCACCCTCCCCGACTACGTCCAGGTCCACCCCGCCCACGGCGCCGGCAGCGCCTGCGGCAAGGCCCTGGGCGCCATCCCCTCCTCCACCGTGGGCTACGAGCGCCTCTACGCCTGGTGGGGCCCATACCTCGCCGCCAACGACGAACAGGGCTTCATCAACGAACTCCTCGACGGCCAGCCCGACGCCCACGCATACTTCGGCCGGATGAAGCGCGAGAACCGTGAAGGCCCGGCCATCATGGGCGAACGCACCCCGCTGCCCGAGCTCGCGCCCGGCATCGTCGCTGCAGGCCTGGCGGAGGACACCCTGACCTTCATCGACACCCGTTCCAACAGCGAGGTCCACGAAGGCACGGTAGCCCGCTCCCTGAACGTGCCGGCAGGCAAATCCGTGGCCAGCTACGGCGCCTGGGTGGTCAACCCCGAGGCGGACAAGAACCCGCTGGTACTGCTGGCACCGGACCAGGAAGCCGCCATGGACATGTGGGACCACCTGGTCCGCGTCGGCATCGACAATGTCGCAGGCTACCTCACCAGCATCGACGGGCTCCCCACGGCAACCCCCAAGCTCATCCAGCCGGAGGAACTCGACGGCTTTGACGCCGCCATGGTCCTGGACGTCCGCAACAAAACCGAGCACACCGCCGGGCACATCCCCGGCTCCCACCAGCTCAGCGGCGGCCGCGTCATGTGGCACCTGGACGAACTGCCGGCCAACGGAACAATCGTCACCTACTGCCAGTCCGGCGTCCGGAACTCCGTGGCAGCCAGCGCCCTGCGCCGGGCCGGGTACGACGTCGTCGAACTCGACGGCAGCTACGCCGCCTGGAACGCCTGGCAGCAGACGCGACAGAACGCCGTCTCAGCTAAGTAACCCCTAAGACCGCCCGGGCTGGTCCCCCCCTCCGGCCCGGGCAGCCCGGGTGCGCGCCCCCGCGCGCACCCGGGCAACCTTATGTCCCCCCGAATTCTGTCCCCACGACGAACGGAGCACTCCGCATGGAGGGCAGCATCCTCCCGCGCCATGACCGGGGATCGGCCGGTACCGTGCTGGGCCTACGGCAAAACCTGGCCCAGTTCATGCTCCTGGTGGCAGTCAACGCCCTGGTGGGCGGCACGCTGGGCCAAGAGCGCACTGTGCTGCCGCTGCTTGCAGACCAGGTCTTTGGCCTGGGCCAGTACACGGCAGCCCTGACGTACATCGTTGCGTTCGGTGTCGCCAAAGCTGCCACCAACTACTTCGCCGGAACACTCTCGGACCGCTACGGCCGGAAACCTGTGCTTGTGGCGGGCTGGCTCATTGCGCTCCCGGTCCCGCTCCTGCTGATCTTTGGTGATTCCTGGGGCCTGATCGTCGCGGCCAACGTGGTGCTGGGCATCAGCCAGGGCCTCACGTGGTCCACCACGGTGATGATGAAGATGGACCTTGTGGGCCCCGAACGCCGGGGACTGGCCATGGGACTCAACGAAGCCGCCGGCTACCTCGGCGTTGCCGGCACGGCGCTGGCCACCGGCTACATCGCCTCAAGCTTCGGCCTGCGGCCCTGGCCGTTCCTGCTTGGCGCAGCCTTCATCGCCATAGGCTTGGGGCTGTCCGTACTGACAGTGCGCGAGACACACCACCACGCCAAGGCCGAAGCCGCGGGCCATGTCTCCATCCATGCGGAAGCAGGGGCCGGCCTGGGCACCCGGGAAGTCTTTACGCTCACCAGCTTCCGGGACAGGTCCTTGTCCTCCATCAGCCAGGCCGGCCTGGTGAACAACCTCAACGACGGCCTGGCCTGGGGGCTGTTTCCTGTCCTCTTCGCCGCGGCGGGACTCGGTATTGAACACATCGGCATCCTCGCCGCGGCCTACCCGGCCGTGTGGGGTGCGGGGCAAATGGTCACGGGCCCCCTCTCGGACCGCATCGGCCGCAAACCGCTCATCGCCGGAGGCATGCTGGTCCAGGCCGCGGCACTGGCCATGGTCGCCGTCGGACAGGATTTCGGAACCTGGCTGGCCGCGCTGGTCCTGCTCGGCGCGGGCACGGCCATGGTCTATCCCACGCTCCTCGCGGCGATTGGCGACGTCGCCCATCCACTCTGGCGGGCACGTTCCGTGGGAATCTACCGGCTGTGGCGTGACGGCGGTTTCGCTGTGGGGGCCCTGCTTTCCGGGGTGCTTGCCGATGCTTACGGCATCCCGGCGGCTGTGCTTGCGGTTGCTGCCATCACCGCAGCATCCGGCCTCCTGGTGGCCGTGCGGATGCGCCGGACGGACCACCACCGGCGCGGCTGAGTTCAGCGCAGTGCATCCGGAGGCGCCGTTACAGCGCCGAAAGGATGCCGGCGATGTCGTCCATAACGCCGGGCACCAGCGAGTAGTAGGCCCAGGTGCCGCGTTTTTCCCGGTGCAGGATCCCGGCTTCCACCAGGATTTTCAGGTGGTGCGAAACTGTGGGCTGCCCCAGGTCCAGGGGCTCCGTCAGATCGCAGACGCAGGACTCCCCCGATGCCTCCGCCTTGACGATGGACAGCAAACGCAGGCGGTTGGGATCGGCCAGGGCCTTGAAGACCAGGGCTTTCTGCTGGGCCTCTTCGCTGCCCAGCACCGGCTTGTCCGAGGGAACGCAGCATGAAGCGTCGACGGCGGGAGCAGCAGGGTGGAGGAGGTTCATGACACCCATTATGCACATAGATTGACATTCATCGATATAGCTGGCAATACTTCCTATATCGACTTTCATCAATCTATTACCGAGCAGCGCAGGAGACCCGTGAGCACCCGGACCGAGATACCGCCCACCCAAGGGGAAGAGGCCGTCGTCGGCAAACTCTCCACCCTTGACCGCTTCCTCCCCGTGTGGATCATTGCCGCAATGGCCCTCGGCCTCCTGCTCGGAAACCTGGTCCCCGGCCTCAACATAGCCCTGGAAGCGGTGAAGGTGGGCGAAGTGTCGCTGCCCATCGCCGCAGGCCTGCTGGTCATGATGTACCCGGTCCTGGCGAAGGTCCGCTACGACCAGACCCGCCGCGTGATCGGTGACCGGAAGCTCATGATCTCCTCACTGGTGATCAACTGGCTCCTGGCCCCGGCGTTCATGTTCGTCCTGGCCTGGGTGTTCCTCGCGGACCTCCCCGAGTACCGGACCGGTTTGATCATCGTGGGCCTGGCCCGGTGCATCGCCATGGTGATGATCTGGAACGACCTCGCCTGCGGGGACAGGGAATCCGCCGCGGTCCTGGTGGCCATCAACTCCGTTTTCCAGGTGGTGGCCTTCGGTGCACTCGGCTGGTTCTACCTGCAGCTCCTGCCATCCTGGCTTGGCCTGCCCACCACCAGCGCGGATTTCTCGTTCTGGGCCATCACCCTCTCGGTGCTGATCTTCCTGGGCATCCCGCTGCTCGCCGGGTTCCTCACCCGCACCCTCGGCGAAAAAGCCAAGGGCCGCGACTGGTACGAGGGCACCTTCCTTCCCAAGCTCGGCCCGTGGGCGCTCTACGGACTGCTGTTCACCATCACCCTCCTCTTCGCCCTGCAGGGCGAAACCATCACCGCCCGCCCGCTGGACGTTGCCCGGATCGCCCTTCCGCTGCTGGTCTACTTCGTGGTGGTGTTCGGTGCCGGCATGCTGATCGGCAAATGGCTGGACCTCGGCTACGCCAAAACCACCACGCTCGCCTTCACTGCCGCGGGAAACAACTTCGAGCTGGCCATCGCCGTGGCGATTGGCACCTTCGGCGTGACGTCCGGGCAAGCCCTGGCCGGCGTCGTCGGCCCCTTGATTGAAGTGCCGGCACTTGTTGCACTTGTATACGCCGCACTGTGGGCGCGAAAGCGTTTCTTCACCCCCGCCACCGCTTCCCTCTGACCACCGCCACACCCCGGGAGAACACCATGACCACCGAAACCGCCAAGAAGCCCTCCGTCCTGTTCGTCTGCGTCCACAACGCAGGCCGCTCCCAGATGGCCGCCGCCTTCCTCACCAGCCTCTCCAAGGGCGCCATCGAGGTGCGCTCCGCAGGCTCCCAGCCTGCGGAGCAGATCAACCCCTCCGCCGTCGAGGCGATGGCGGAGGTGGGCATCGACATGTCCGCGGAGGTCCCCAAAGTCCTGACCACCGAGGCCGTGAAGGAATCCGACGTCGTCATCACCATGGGCTGCGGCGACGAATGCCCGTACTTCCCGGGCAAGCGCTACGAGGACTGGGTCCTGGAGGACCCGGCCGGCAAGGGCGTGGAGTCCGTCCGCCCCATCCGCGACGAGATCAGGGGCCGGATCGAGGACCTGATCGCTTCCCTGACCCCCGCCGCCAAATAACTTCCCAAGAGCATCAGGAGATTCCCGTGAGCGAGACCGCGAACGCAGAGAGCGTCAAGGCAGAGACCGTGACCACAGAACAGCTGATCATCATCGGTTCCGGCCCTGCCGGCTACACCGCCGCCATCTACGCCGCCCGCGCCGGGCTGGAGCCCCTGGTCCTGGCCGGCTCGGTCACCGCCGGCGGGGCACTGATGAACACCACGGAAGTGGAGAACTTCCCAGGCTTCCCGGGCGGCATCCAAGGCCCCGAACTGATGGACGGGCTGCAGCAGCAGGCGGAAAAGTTCGGCGCAAAGGTAGTGTTCGACGACGTCACGGAGGTTGCGCTGTCAGGTCACCTCAAGCGCGTGGTCACCGGCGGCGGCGACGTGCACGAGGCGCCCGCCGTCATCCTCGCCACCGGCTCCGCCTACAAGGAGCTCGGACTGCCGGAGGAGAAGAAGCTCAGCGGCCACGGTGTGTCCTGGTGCGCCACCTGCGACGGGTTCTTCTTCCGCGAGCAGGACATCATTGTGGTGGGCGGCGGGGATTCGGCCATGGAGGAGGCGATGTTCCTGACCCGGTTCGGCAAGTCCGTCACCGTCGTGGTCCGCAAGGGTGAGCTGCGCGCCTCCCGGATCATGGCGCAGCGGGCCAAGGACAACCCCAAGATCAGCTTCGCATGGAACTCGGCCATCACCGCCATCCACGGTGACAGCAAGGTCAGCGGCGTCACGCTCACCGACACCCGCACCGGGGACACCCGGGAACAGGCCGCCACGGGCATTTTCGTTGCGATAGGCCACGTCCCGCGCACCGAACTGGTGGCCGGGCAGGTGGACCTGGACGAGGAGGGCTACATCAAGGTGGACGCCCCCACCACCGTCACCAACCTCTCAGGCGTCTTTGCGTGCGGGGACGCCGTGGACCACCGCTACCGGCAGGCCATCACCGCCGCCGGCACCGGCTGCGCCGCTGCCCTCGACGCGGAACGCTACCTCGCAGCGCTCGAGGACGCGGACAGCATCGCCACCGCCCTGGTGGAAGAACCTACCCACGCCTAGAAACACTCTCAGGGGAGGGGGTGAGCTGAATGAGAACAGGATGCTGCGGCGACTCCGGTTGCTGCGACGACGATTCCTGCACTGACCAGGACTGCTGCTGAACCCAGCACGCACCCTCCCCAACTAGGTAGCAGCAAGTGTCGTTATGGGCCCTCAAAACGACACCTACTGCTACCTAGTTGGGCCGCCCACCGCGTAAACCTACGGATGAAACAGAGGACACCATGGACGCAGCACAGAACCTTCCCGTAGCCGTGATCGGCGCCGGACCCGTGGGGCTGGCCGCGGCGGCCCACCTGCTGGAGCGCGGCCTTGAGCCGCTCATCCTCGAGGCAGGCACGACGGCGGGAGCGGCCATTGACCAGTGGCGGCACATCCGCCTGTTCTCGCCGTGGCGGTTCAACCTTGACGCCGCGGCTGTGCGCCTGCTGGAATCCTCCGGATGGGAGGCCCCCCGCCCCACCGCGCTGCCGTACGGCGGGGAACTCGTGGACAATTATCTGGCACCGCTGGCTGCGCTGCCGGAGATTGCATCCCGGCTGCAGACCGGAGCCCGCGTGGTCGCCGTGACCCGGGCGGGGATGGACAAGACCCACACCCGCAACCGGGACACCACCCCCTTTACCGTCCGGGTGGAGCACGCGGACGGTGAAACCCGGGACCACACCGTTGCCGCCGTCATCGACGCGTCCGGAACCTGGTCCCGCCGCAACCCGTTGGGCACCTCCGGCCTTCCCGCCATCGGCGAGGACACTGCAGCGGACCGCATCTCCGCTCCGCTGCCGGACGTTACAGGCCGGGACCGGGCGGCGTTCGCCGGACGCCGCGTCCTGGTGGTGGGCGCCGGCCACTCCGCCGCCAATACGCTGACCAGCCTCGCCGACCTCGCCAGGGAAGAGCCGGAGACCCGGATCCTCTGGGCCGTCCGCAGCGACTCGGCGGCGAAAGTCTACGGCGGCGGCGACGCCGACGGCCTTCCTGCCCGTGGACAGCTCGGCGGCCGCGTCCGGCGCTTGGTGGAGGCAGGAAAAATCGAACTCCACACCGGCTTCGGCATCAGCTCACTGAAGTCCCTCGACTCCCATGTGACGGTGGAAGCCGCAGATGGCCGGACCCTTGATGCCGACGTCGTGGTCCCCTGCACCGGGTTCCGCCCCGACCTGGACATCCTCCGCGAAATCCGGCTGGAACTTGACCCCGCCGTCGAGGCTCCCCGTGAGCTGGGCCCGCTGATCGACCCGGAATTCCACTCCTGCGGCACCGTCCCTCCGCACGGTGCCAGGCTCCTCGCCCACCCGGACAAGGACTTCTATATCGTGGGCATGAAGTCCTACGGCCGGGCACCCACCTTCCTCCTCGCCACCGGGTACGAGCAGGTCCGCTCGGTGGTGGCCGCCCTGGCCGGGGACCGCGAGGCCGCCGACATAGTCCAGCTGGAACTTCCCGAGACCGGCGTCTGCTCCACGGACGCGGGCAGCAGCTGCGACGTCCCGGCCGCAGCAACAGCAGCCGGGCCAGATGCCGGCTGCTGCGCAGCCCCCGAGCCCGTCCTGGTGGGCTTTCCCACCGGGCTTTCCCACGGCCGCTCCGGCGGCAACTAGATCCCTGAACATCGACCTCCGGAGCAGCGCCATGTCCAACCCGAGCCACCAGGCACCCACGTCCAACAAACCCGCCGTCCTCTTTGTCTGCAGCAAGAACGGCGGCAAATCCCAGCTCGCCGCCGGCCTGATGAACCAGGTGGCCAACGGGAAAGTCACCGTGTACTCGGCCGGCACCAAGCCGGGAAAGTCCCTGAACCCCCAGGCCGTGGAGTCGCTCACCGAGCTGGGCATCGACATCAGCGGCGAACACCCCAAGCCTGTTACCGAGGACGTCCTGGACGCTGTGGACGCCGTGATCGTGCTGGGGACGGAAGCGAAACTGGAGCCCCGCGAGGGAACGCGTTTCGAGGTGTGGGAAACCGACGAGCCGTCGGAGCGCGGCATCGAGGGTATGGAGCGCATGCGCCTGGTGCGCGACGACATCAGGTCGCGCGTTCGTGACCTCTATGAAGAGCTGACTGCCGGCTAGCAGCAGAACGTTCCCCGGCAGCGGGGCGCCCGGCCGCTGCGGCCACCGTGCGGTACCTGCGGCCGGTTTACCCCATCGCGGGGGCGGCGGCGGTCCGTCCGGCAAACTGGCGGCGTGCCCAGCGGGCCAGCTTCTTGCCCTTGCCCTTCCACCAGTTGTCCTCGTCCTTGTCGTGGTGCAGGCGGAAGATGATGGCCACCAGCACGAACATGCCCATAACCACATCGATCCAGGACCACAGCACCAGGGCGATGAGCACCGTCAGTCCGTTCACGATGATGGACGGGACGGCCAGGGTGCGGAAGACCGTGCTGGCCAGGTAGCGCCGATGGGACCTCGGGACGGACAGTGCGCGCACCATATCAAAGCAGACACACACCACCACCACCGTCTGACCGATGGCCAGCAGCATCTGGCCGGGAAGCGAGCCGCTGAACGCTGCCACCGACTCCATCCCCGGGCTCATCGGTGCCCCTCAACGGCAGGGCGGCAAGAAGCGAAACCACACATGGAAAACCCCCAGAAACCTTGGAACCACTGCTGCTGATCCAGCAGTGGTTCCATTGAAGTTTCCGGGGGCTCCTGCGGTCACGAGTAGTGGGTACTCTATTTCCGGCCGGCTCACAGTTCCCGGTACTTAAATGAGCATTGCTTTCCGAACGTCAGCCGCGGATCCGGCGCCGCCGGCCCCTGATGACGAAACCCTTCCGGCTGAGAGGACGCAGTAGCTGTCCGCGGCCTGCAGTGCAAAGCCAATGTGCTGCTCCACCAGGAGGATACTCATTCCGTTGCGTTGGGACAGCTGGATAATGGTCGCTTCGATCTCGGCCACGATGTTCGGCTGGATGCCCTCGGTGGGCTCATCAAGGATCAGCAGGCGCGGATCCGTGATGAGTGCCCGGGAGATGGCAAGCTGCTGCCGCTGACCGCCCGAGAGCAGCCCCGCCCGCCGTGCCAGCAGTGGCCGCAGCGCCGGAAACATGTCCAGCGCCTCAGCCACGCGCTCGGCGCCGTTCCTGCGCCCGTCTGCTACGAGCTGCAGGTTTTCCATGACGGACAACTGCCCGAACGACTGCTGGCCCTGCGGCACATAGGCCATTCCACGGTCCACCCGCCGGTGCGGGGGAAGAGCCGAGATGTCCTCGCCGTCAAGGCAGATGCGCCCCGCCATGGGTTTGAGAAGCCCGACGACGGCGCGCATCAGCGTTGTCTTGCCGGCGCCGTTGTGCCCCAGGACAGAGACAACGGCTCCGTCCGGGACGGTCAGGCTGACCCCGGAGATTACCTGGGTGCGGCCGTACCCGGTCTGCAGATTTTCAATATCAAGCACCGGCGGCCTCCACTCCAGAGGACCCCAGGTAAACGTCCTGCACCTTTTTGTCAGCCTGCACCTGCGCCACGCTTCCTTCACTGAGGACCTTGCCCGCTGCGAGGACAGTGACCGACGTTGCGTACTCCCTGACGAAGTCCATGTCGTGTTCAACCACTACGGTGATTCGGCTGGCGGCGATCCGGCGCAGCAGCTCCCCGGTTTCCCCGCGCTCATCCTGGCTCATCCCCGCGATTGGCTCGTCCAGCAGGAGGACGTCCGAATTCTGGACCAGAAGCATCCCGATCTCCAGCCACTGCTTTTGTCCGTGGGCGAGGATACCCGCCATTTTCCCCGTCGCACCTTCGAGTCCAATGATCTCCAGCGCTTCTTCCACGGCCGGATCCACGGTCTTGCGGCGCCGGAGCATTCGAAGCGGCCCGCGGCCGGCGCCAGCAGCGATGTCAAGGTTTTGGAGTACGGAAAGATTCTCGAAAACACTGGCCGTTTGGAACGTGCGCCCCACGCCCAGCCGGGCGACCTGATGCACCTTGCGGCCAAGAATCTCCGTGCCGGTGTGGTTCACCGACCCCGTGGCAGGGACCAGCCCGGTGATCGCATCGATCACGGTGGTCTTCCCGGCGCCGTTCGGACCGATCAAGAACCGCAGGTCGCCCTGGACCACATCGAGGTTGACGTTGTCCACGGCGAGGAACCCGTCAAAGGAAACGGACAGACGGCGGACTTCCAGGTACTTCGGCCGGCCATGGCGAAGCCCTCCGGCGCGCGGCTCACCGTCAGGGAGCAGGGTGGGCGTGGTCATCTGCGGGCCTCCTCAGGCATGGCGGCTTCCTCTTCGGGTTTAAGCAGTGCTGCCGGGGACGCAGGTGCCGGGGCAACCGGCAGCGCCGGCGTTGATGCTGCCGTGCGGAACTTGCCCCGCCTGCCGATCAGAGACGGCAAAGAGGCCAGCCCGCCCGGCATGAAGCCGATGACCAGGATGAACAGCAGTCCCTGGAAGTACACCCAGAAGGAGGGAAAGGTAGAGGACAGGGCGGACTGGGCGGCGGCGACGCTCACGGCACCAAGCACCGGTCCGAGGAGCGTGGCCCGGCCGCCGATTGCCACGCCGATAAGGAATGCGATGGAAGGGATCACGCCTACATCCGCCGGGGAGATGATGCCGACGAGCGGTACGAACAACGCACCTGCAATGCCCGCCAGGACAGCGGCAACCACGTACGTGACCGTTTTGATGGTGGCCGGGTCATAGCCCAGGAAGCGGACACGTTCCTCCTGGTCCCGGACTGCAACGAGCAGCTCCCCGAACCTGCTGTGCATGAGCTGCCGTGCAAGGGCAATGGACAGCAGGAGCACTACTGCCGCGATCAGGTACAGCATTACCTTGTTGTTGGGGTCCTTCAGGTCAAAGCCGAAAAACGACCGGAACCCGCTGAGCCCGTTCGAACCACCGGTGGTGGCCTGTTGGCCGATCAGGAACACCGCGAAAGCGGCTGCCAGGGCCTGGCTGAGGATTGCGAAGTAGGCGCCTTTGACGCGGCGCTTGAAGACTGCAAGGCCCAGGACGAGGGCTACCAGCCCCGGTATCAGCACCACCGCCAGCAGCGTCACAACGGGGCTCCGGAACGGTTCCCACCAGCCCGGCACCTCGCCGCTGCCGTACAGGGACATGAAGTCCGGCACTCCGGACCCTCCGAAGAGCGAGGCGTCCGCCAGCTTCATGTGCATGGCCATGATGTAGGCGCCAAGCCCGAAAAACACCCCCTGGCCCAGTGTCAGCATCCCGCCCCGTCCCCACGCCAGGCCTATCCCCACTGCCACGATCGCGAAACAGAGGAACTTCCCCAGCAGGCCCAGGCTGAACACCGGAAGCACCGCGGGGGCAACTCCCAGCAACAGGAGCGCGCCGAGAGTGAATCCGGCCGCGGTACCCAACCGTCCGCGCAGCAGGCCCATCATGCCAGGCTCCTCGTCTTGAGGCTGAAGATGCCCTGCGGCCGAAGCTGGAGGAACACCACGATCACTATCAGGATGAGGACCTTGCCAATGCTTGCTGTCGTCGAATATTCGAAGACGGACTGCAGCACTCCCAGGGCGAACGCCGCGATGACAGCCCCCTTGACCTGGCCTATGCCGCCGGCTACTACCACCAGGAAGGCATCCACAATGTAGCTGGTGCCGAGGTAGGGGCTCGTTGAACCTATGAGGGTAACGGCCACGCCGGCTACTCCGGCCAGGCCGGAGCCGATGAAGAACGTCAACTGGTCGCTGCGCCGGGTTGAAATGCCGCTGGTTTCTGCCAGGTCCCTGTTCAGCACAACAGCCCGGATGCGGCGGCCCAGCGGCGTTCCCCTGAGGAGGAGGACCAGGCCGGCCAGGCACAACAATGAGAGCGCCAGGATAAAGAGCCGGGTCAGCGGGATCGGCGCGCCCAGCACCTCGATGTTTCCCTGCAGCCAGGCTGGTGCGCGCACATCAACGCTGGGTGCGCCGAAGATGTCCCGTGCTGCCTGCTGCAGGACGAGCGCCACCCCGAAGGTGACCAGGAGCGTGTCCAGGGGCCGGTGATACATGCGGCGCAACAGCACCGCTTCCAGAACCAGCCCCAGGACACCGCCCACCAGGAAACCCGCGGGAATTGAAACCAGCAGTGAAACGCCGGCGTCCGCGATGGCCTGCTGGACCACGAAGGCCGTGTAGGCCCCGGCCATCATGAACTCGCCGTGGGCCATGTTGATGACCCCCATCTGGCCGAACGTCAGCGACAGTCCCAGTGCCGCGAGGAGCAGCACGGAACCGAGGCTGAGCCCGGCGAACATCTGCCCTATCAGGAGTTCCATTCCAGCAGGCCTTTCTTCGCTATGTCCCCGGCTGCTACTTGGCCAGGTCCTTGGCCCAGTCATAGGTGGCCAGGAACGGGTCCGGTTCAACTGCCTCGGGCGAGGACCAGACCGTGTCGATGAGGCCCTCAGAATTGATCTTTCCGATCCGGGGGGTCTTGGTGATGTGGTTGTTCTCCCCGTTTACTGTCACAAGGCCTTCGGGTGCTTCGAAAGTGACGCCGTCAGCAGCGGCCTGCACCTGGTCCACCTCAAATGACCCGGCCTTCTCCACCATGGCTTTCCAGAGGTACAGCGAGGTGTAAGCAGCCTCCATGGGGTCGCTCGTCACCCGCTCAGCGCCGAACTTCGCTTTGAAGGCGGCCACGAATTTTTTGTTGGCCGGGGTGTCCAGGGTCTGGTAGTAGTCCCATGCGGTCAACTGCCCTTCCACATTGTCCAGGCCGACCCCGGGGACTTCCTCCTCGGCTATGGAAACCGAGACGACGGGCATGGTGTCCGCTGTCAGGCCAACGCTTTTGTACTGGCGGAAGAACGCCACGTTGCTGTCTCCATTGAGGGTATTGAAGACTGCATCGGCCTTCGAATCCCGGACTTTGTTGACAATGGTGGAGAATTCCGTGGAGCCAAGGGGGGTGTACTCTTCCCCAAGGATTTCGATGCCCTTGGCGGCGGCGTAGGCCTGGATGATCTTGTTGGCCGTCCGCGGGAAGACGTAGTCGCTGCCTACCAGGAAAAGCGACGTAGTTCCCTGCTCGGCCAGGTAGTCAAGGGCCGGAATAATCTGCTGGTTGGTGGTGGCCCCGGTGTAGAAGATGTTCTCCGATGACTCCAGGCCTTCATACTGCACCGGATAGAACAGCAGTGCGTCGTTGGCTTCGAAGACGGGAAGCATGGCCTTGCGGCTTGACGAGGTCCAGCCGCCGAATACGGCCGCGGTGCAATCCTGCTGGATCAGTTTTCCGGCGCGCTCGGCGAACTTCGTCGGTTCGCTGGCGCCGTCCTCACTGACCACTTGGAGCTGTTTGCCCAGGACGCCGCCGGATGCGTTTATTTCCTCGGCAGCCAGGGTCAGGGAGTCGAACACTGTGCTTTCGCTGATGGCCATGGTGCCGGACAAGGAATTGATGAAGCCCACTTTGATGCTGTCGCCCGAGGTGTCCACACAGGACGTACCGGTGCTGGCCGTGGAGCCCGCGGATGCCGGATCCGCAATTTGACTGCCGCAGCCCGCCAAAGCTGTGGCCACGGCTGCCGCCGCAAGGGGAAGGAAAGCGCGCTTGTGAACCGAAACCTTCATGTGTACCTGCTTCTCACTCCGCCGCTGCCTGGGGCAGCGGCTCGCCTCCGAGGTCCCGGGAAGAGACCCCTTGCGATGAATGTAGGAGCGGATTGTTTCGGTTTCGCGGCGGTTGGTTTCTGAACCGTTTCGTCCCGGTTCATGGTGGCTGCCCAGATGCAGGTGTCCGCGGGAAAAGCGGCCTGATGGCCCGGAATGGATGGAATGAAAGTTAACGTGGGGGAAACGTTCCGGGCCGTAATCTTGGCCCGTTGGGCGGACATAAACCAGGGGACCGTTGATGGCCAGGGTCCACCGGCGGTTCCTTCAGGCGCAGTACCTACCTGCCGATGGCACGCGGCCGCCACAGCACCACGGCCTGCGACCGCGTGCCATCGGCAGGTAGGTACTG